>NZ_JBFAZW010000026.1:0-98409 GCF_040682015.1 Dactylosporangium sp. NPDC051485 | reverse complement strand
GCAGCTCGTCGCCGGCCCGGACCAGCACCAGGTCGCCGGCCGCGGACAGCGCGCCGGCCGGGGCGGGCAGGTCGCCGTGGCGCCAGCCGTCGCCGCCCTCGCGCAGCCGCTGGCGGACCACCAGCCCGTGCACGAGCGCCACCCCGGCGGGCACCGGCACCGGCCGCAGCCCGGCCGAGGTGGTGCGCCACTCGGGCGCGCCGCTGGCGGCGTCGACCGCGTGCAGGTTGCGCTGCCCCGGCCCGAGCACGTGGACCAGGCCGTGCGCGAAGAGCGGCTCGCCGTGCGGTGCGACCGGCAGCTCCCAGCGGGTTGCCCCGGTGCGCAGGTCGAGCGCGGTGACGCCGGTGCGGGTCGGGCTGAGCACGACGTCGTCTGCGACGACCGGCCGGTAGCCGGGGGCGACGACGGCCGGGTGCCGCCAGCGGGGCCGCCCGGCGGCGGCCTCCAGCGCGTGCACCCCGTCGTCGGCCCCGACCAGCAGCGCGTCGCCGGCCACCACGATCTCGCTGCGGGCCATCGCCGGGCGCTCCAACCGCCAGGGCCGGGGCGCGCCGGCGCCCTGCAGCAGGCGGCGCACCGTGCGGGCCCGCTCGGCGATCTCGTGCAGGACCGGCGCGGGCAGCCACGGCCCGGCGGCCTCGGGCAGCCCGGCGGCGAGCCGATCGCGCACGAACCGGGCCGTCGGGCGGTCCTCCGGGGCCGCCTCCAGGCACTTGCGCAGCGTCCAGGTCATGCCGACGGGCACGCCGGTGAGGTCGGGCGCGCTGTACTTGACCGAGTAGTTGTACTGCTCCATGGACCGGCCCTCGAAGGGCAGCCGCCCGGTGGCCGCCCGGACCAGGATCGCGGCCAGCGCGAACACGTCCGACGCCCCGGTGCCGGGCAGCCCGGCGAAGCGCTCCGGCGCGACGTAGCCGACCGTGCCGTGGAAGTGGTACGACGCGGTGAGCCGGGCCCCGTCGTGGGGCCGGGAGATGCCGAAGTCGATGATCTTCAGCCCGCCGGGCAGCAGCATCACGTTGCTCGGCTTGAGGTCGCGGTGCACGATCTCGGCGGCGTGGATGTCGGCCAGCCCCGCGGCCAGCCCCTGCCCGAGCCGCCGGACCAGCTCCTCGGGCAGCGCCCCGGCGAGCTCCTCCAGCTCGGCCAGGGTCACCCCGGGCAGGTACTCGGTGGCCAGCCACGGCGGCGAGCCAGCGGCGTCGGCGCCGAGCAGGCGGGCGGTGTAGACCGAGTCGAGCTTGGCGACCAGCTCCACCTCGCGGCCGAACCGGGCCAGGGTCTCGTCGTCGTAGCCGGCGCCAGCACCCGTGGCCAGGTGCAGCGTCTTGACCGCGGCCACCGTGCCCCGGTCGTCGCGGCCGAGGAAGACCTGTCCCATCCCGCCCATCCCCAGACGCGCGAGGATGCGGTACGGCCCGAGGTGGCGCGGATCGTCGCGTCGTAACGGGTCAACCACCGCTGCTCACGCCGCCCATAGTGCTATCCGCGTGCAACCGGGCACGCCTGCGCAGTGGTATTCCCCCTGCGGGCGGGCTCCTAAGGTGGCCATCAGGTGAACCGCCCCCGCTCTGTGGTCCACCCCTGCCTCGGACCGGACGGAGGCGAGGCTCACCCGCGACCACCTGGGCCTCACCCACGCCATGGCGGCCTCCCCCACCGGATGTGTGACTGCCGTCCCGCTCGCCCTGCAGGACACCCGGCCACCGTAGTTTTCGCGGACCCGGACCTGAATGCCCGAACGTCCCGATCGATCCGTCACCCGGCCGGTTCGGGGCCTCCGCGGGTCACGTCAGGATCTCGTCCACCACGTCGTTGCGGACGAAGGGGTCGCCGGCCCCTCTCAGCTCGGGCGTTGCCCGGCCGATAGGCGTTCGTGTCCCGTTTCGCTGCCCTCGCGGCCGTCGGCGCGCGGCTGCTCGGGTCGGCGTACCACGAGGATCGGCTGGTGGAGTACCTCGCGACCCAGCTCGGTGCGCAGGTGGCGAACCGGTGCGTCGTGGCCGCGCTGATGCCCGAGGACGCCACCGCGCCGCTGGTGCGCGCCGGCGGCGACTGCGGGTCGCCCACGAGCATGGCGCTGCGCCGGGCCACCGTCGCGGCGCTGGACGACCAGGCCCGGCGCAGCGACGCGAAAGAGGCCGGCGTGGTGGTCGCGCCGATCGTGGTGCGCGGGCGGACCGTGGGCTCGCTCGGGGTACAGGCGCCGGGCAACGGCCCGATCCCGGCGCCGGACGCCGACTTCGTCGAGGCGTTCGCGGCGCTGGCGGCCGCCACCCTGGAGCACGGCCGGGCGCTGAAGGCCACGCTGGCCCTGCTCGACGACGCGCGGCGGCAGTCCGACCTGCTCGACGCGATCTCCGACGCGCTGATCTCGTGCAGCGCGGACAACGTGATCGACTCCTGGAACGCCGGGGCCGAGCGCCTCTACGGCTACCCGGCCGGCGAGGCGGTCGGCTGCGACCTCTTCGCGCTGCTGGCCACCACGTGCTGCGCCGACGAGGGCGAGGAGATCGGCGTGCGCCAGGTGCTCGACGACCTCGAGGACACCGGGCGGTGGAGCGGGGAGCTGCGTGAGCGCCGCTTCGACGGCGCCCCGCTGACCGTGCTGTCCTCGGTGTCCACGCTGGTCGCGCCGGACGGCAGCCGGGCCGGCCTCGTCTACGTCAACCGCGACGTGACCGAGCAGCGCCGCCAGGAGCACGCCGCCTCCCACGACCCGCTGACCGGGCTGGCCAACCGCCGGCGCGTGGTCAACCGGATCCACGACGCGGCGGGGCGCCTGCACCGCGGCGGCGGCCCGATGGCGGTGCTGTTCCTGGACCTCAACGGCTTCAAGCCGGTCAACGACCGCTACGGGCACGCGGCCGGCGACGAGCTGCTGGTCGGGGTGGCCGGGCGGCTGGTGAGCACGGTGCGGGGCAGCGACTTCGTGGCCCGCGTCGGCGGCGACGAGTTCGTGGTACTGCTGGAGCAGATCGGCGCCACCGAGCGCATCCCCGCCGTGCTGCGCCGCATCCTCGACGCCGTCGCCGAGCCCGTCGCCCTCTCCACCGGGGACATGGTGCAGGTCACGACCAGCATCGGCGTCGTGGTGGTGGAGACCCCCGAGGACGCCGCCGTCGAGCCCGAGCGCCTGGTGCGGCTGGCCGACGAGGCGATGTACCGGGCCAAGCAGCGCCCGGGCCACGTCGCCTACGCCGACAAGGAGCGCGACGAGCGCTGGCTGGACGGCGAAGACTAGGCGCGCGCGGCCGCCAGCTCGTGCAGCCGCTCCTCGGCCCGGTCCGGCACCTCCGGCCCGAGCTCGCCGAGCACCCCGCTGGTCCAGCCCAGCGCCGAGAGGTAGGCGGCGACGATGGCGCCCGCCTCGGGGAAGGTGGGCGCCTGCGGGTCGGTGTAGGCGCGGGCCGCGGCCAGCACCGCGCCGAGCGGGCTGTCGTCGCCGCGCAGCGCGCCCAGCAGCTGCGGGCCGATCGGCAGGCCGGCCACGATCCGGTCGATCGGCACGGCGAAGTGGTCGGCGACCGCGCCGAGCAGGCCGCCGAGGTACGCCGCGTCGGTCTGCCCCGCGGCGTCCGGGTAGTCGGCGCAGCCGGCCAGCAGCTGGCACAGCCGGGCCCGGACCAGGATCCGCACCAGCTGCTCGTGGTCGGCCGTGGTCAGGTCGGAGACCAGCATGAGCGTGACCCACTGGCGCAGCCGGTTGAGCCCCATGGCGACGATCGCCTCGCGGACCGAGGAGACGGTGCGGGTCAGGCCGAACGTGGCCGCGTTGGTCGCCCGCAGCATCCGCAGGCTCAGCCCGGCGTCCTGGCTGACCTGGGCCACCACCTCGTCGAGGTCGACGTCGCCGGCCGACAGCGCGGCCAGCACCCGCAGCCGGGCCAGCCGCCCGGGGGTCAGCGCCACCGCGGAGTCGACGTGCGGCCGGCCCAGGATGTGCCCCTGGAAGAGGTCGAAGCCGAGCTCGAAGGCCAGCCGCAGGGCCTCGGCGCTCTCCAGCCGCACGGCGACGAGCTGCACGTGCTGGTACAGCCGGCAGATCTCCACGCAGGCGCGCACCTCGGCCTCGGTGGCCTCGAGCATGTCGACCTTCGCGTAGCTCACCAGCGGCAGCAGCGCCTCCCGCGGCCCGCCGGCCCGGAAGTGGTCCAGGGCGATGGTGAACCCGCGCTCGGCCAGCACGCTGAGCCCGGCCACCAGCTCGTCGTCGATCTCGGGCAGGCTCGGCACCTCGAGCACGGCCTGGCTGTAGTCGAAGGGCAGCGGCAGCCGCCCGGTCAGGAACGAGCGCGTGACGTTGAGGAAGCAGACCCGGCCGCCGGTCAGCTCGTCGAGGCCGAGCTCGGTGAACGCGGCGACGAGCACCCGCGCGGTGGCGTGGTCGTCCACCCGGGTGGCGCTGGAGTCCTCGGTCCCGGCCCGGAACAGCAGCTCGTAGCCGACCACCGCGCCGTCCCGGTCGTAGATCGGCTGCCGCCCCACGTGCGCCGTCGTGCTGCCGCCCGGCCGCTGTTCGGTTCGCTCCACCCGGGTATTGTCCCGCAAATCCGGCCAAAACCGATCGGATCGCCCGAAATCCCCCGCATCTCGTGCCCACGGGTCGCCCTCTCAGCTACGCCGTTCTATCCCGTTCCATAGGGTTGCTCGCGGCCGGGCAGGGGCGCCCGGGCGCGGCAGGAACTGGCTCAGGCGCCGTCCATCCCCAGCTCGTAGGCGCTCGCCCCACTGGCGGACGGGGGGCAAAATCATCGATAATGTCCACTGGTATGCATAGAGACTGTCAAGTATTTGCAAAACCCGGTCCCGATTCACACCGGATTCACAGCTCGTTCATCGACCGGACCGTGACGTACGCCGCATTGCCCGGCGTGGGGTGCCCGAGGTCCCGGGTGGTTGTGCGGGTCGTGCTACCGTCCGGCGACAGGTACCCCGACTCGGCAGCACTGTGCCGCCTTGACCTGGTGTGATGGGCGTTGGTGATGGGTGTGGAACATTCCGCGGAGGACCCCGGACCGGCACGCGAGCCGTTGATGGTGGTGAGCGTTCACGACGTGGCGCCCGCGACCGCCGATGAGACCGCCCGCTGGTGCGCCGACGCCGACGCGCTCGGCATCCCGGTGTCGCTGCTGGTGATCCCCGGTCCCTGGCGCGGCATGGACCTCGCCGGCCACGAGGGGTACGCGGAGGTGCTGCGCGAGCGCGCGGCCGGCGGCGACGAGCTGGTGCTGCACGGCTGGTGCCACGCGGCCGGCCCGGAGGGCACCGCGGTGCGCCGGGCGGTCGGACGGGCCGTGGCCCGCGGCGCCGCCGAGTTCGCGGCGCTCGACGAGCAGCAGGCGGCCGGGCGCCTCGACCAGGCCAAGGCCGTGCTGGACCGCCTCGGGCTGCGCACCACCGGCTTCACCCCGCCCGGCTGGCTCGCCTCGCCGGCCGCGGTGCGGGCCCTGGCGGATGCGGGATTCCGGTACACCACGGATCATTTTGGGGTGAAGGACCTTCGATCCGGGCGGGCCCGCCGCGGCTTTGCCCTGTCACACCGGCCCGGCGGCACCGGCGAGCGGCTCGGCTCGCGCATCCTGCAGGCCGGCGCGGCCTGGGCGGCCCGCCGCCGCGGGCTGGTCCGCGTGGCGCTGCACCCCGACGACCTGCACCGCCCCGGCCTGCGCGACGACACGCTGCGGGCCATCGAGGGGGCGCTGAAGGCCGGCGCGCGGGCCACCACCTACGGCGCCCTCGTCGACGCGGCGGCATCGTGAGGATCGTCCAGCTCGCCAACTTCTACACGCCGGTGTCGGGCGGCCTGCGCACCTGCGTGGAGCAGACCGGCCGCGGCTACGTCGCCGCGGGCCACGAGCGGGTCACGCTGGTGCCCGGCACCGAGGACCGCGACATCAGGCTGCCCGACGGCCGGCACCTCACGGTCCGCAGCCCGCTGCTGCCCGGCACCGGCGGCTACCGGGTGCTCACCGCCCGCACCAAGGTGTGCGAGCTGCTCGACAAGGTCGAGCCCGACGTGCTGGAGGCCAACGACAAGCTCAGCATCGGCTGGCTGTCGCCGTGGGCCCGCAGCCGCAAGGTGCCGCTGGTCCTGGTCTCGCACGAGCGCATCAACGCCATCCTGCGCACCCGGGTGCCGCGCTGGTTCCCGCTGGACTCGGCCGCCGTCGCCATCAACCGCCGCCTGCACCGCCTCGTCGACGACATCGTGGGCGCCTCCGCCTTCTCGGTCGACGAGTTCAGCGCCTTCGAGCCGGTGAAGACCCACCGCGTGCCGCTCGGCGTCGACTTCGAGACCTTCCGGCCCGCCCCGCGCACCGGCGGCGACCAGGTCCGCCTCGTCACCGTGACCCGCCTGTCCACGGAGAAGCACCCCGACCTGTCCGTCGAGGCCCTGCGCGAGCTGCGCCGCCGGGGCGTGCCGGCCACCCTCGACGTCATCGGCACCGGCCCCAACCTGCGCCGCCTGGAGAAGCTCGCCGCGGGGCTGCCGGTCCGGTTCGTCGGCCACGTGGCCGAGCGGCAGCGCCTGGCCGACCTCGTCGCCGGGGCCGACGTGTCGCTGTCCCCGTCGCCGGCCGAGACGTTCGGGCTGGCCACGCTCGAGTCGATGGCCTGCGGCGTGCCCGTGGTGGTGCCGGCCAAGGGCGCCGCCGGCGAGCTGCTGCTGCGCCCCGAGTCGGGCCGGGTCACCGACGGCACGCCGGCCGGCCTGGCCGACGGGGTGGAGTCGCTGCTGAGCGTGCCGCGCGAGCGCCGCCAGGCCGACGCCCGCGCGGTCGCCGAGCAGTTCCCGTGGTCGGCCACGATCTCCGGCCTGCTGGAGGTCTTCGAGCAGGCGACCACGCGGCGGGGCAACCCGGTGCACCACGGCACCTGAGCGTTGTGCGCCACGGCGCCTCGGAGACTGTCAGCGGTGCGGGCCGCCCGCGGGTCAACCCGGTGCACCACGGCTACGGCGCCTGGGAGACTGTCAGCTGGGCGGCCGGAGCGGTCTGGGCCGCCCGCTGGGCGACACGGGCCGCCGCCAGCAGGGCCACTCCCAGGATCAGCAGGGCCACCACGCCCACGGCGCTCCACGGCCACCAGGTGGCACCGCGCCAGCCCACATGGAAGACGCTGGCGTCGAAGATCGCGCTGCTGAGCGGGTCGGCGATGCTGATCGCGGTGAGCGCGGTCGGCAGCGAGCCGGCCGCGAACGCGTCCTGAGTCAGCAGGCCGCTCGCCGTCGTCGAGGCGATCAGCCCCAGGATCGACCAGTCGTGGGCCAGGCCGGACACCCCGTCGCGGGCCAGGGTGTCGGTGGCCAGCACCACGAAGACCGCGGTCAGGCACGTGCACACGCCGGCCGCCACGCCGGCCAGGGCGCCGCGCAGCCGGGCCTCGGTGCGCTTGGGCAGCAGGTGCGCGAGCGCCACGAACAGGACCATGACGCCGGCCGCGACGGCGACTGCCGGGGGCACGGCGTGGCGGTCGAGGTGCTGCGGTACCGCGGGCCGCGCCACCACCAGCAGCGCCAGCCCCGCGCAGACGGCCACGGTGCCCAGCCAGGCCCGCACCGGCGGCCGGCGCACGGTGAGCATCGCGAACAGCAGCTGCGACACCAGCAGCGCCTGCACGACGGTCAGCGACCCCACGTGCAGCGCGACGGCGTGGGCGGCGAACGCGGCGGCGTTGAGCACCCAGCCGGACAGCCACCACTTGTCCTTCACCAGCCGCCGGACCAGCAGCACGACCCGCACGGGCAGCGCCCGGTGGGCGACGTCCGGCGCGGCCCGCTGCGCGGCGCGCTGCTGCATCGCCGCCGAGGTGGTGAACATGGCCGCGGCGATGACGGCGAGGACGACGGCAAGCATGATCCGGGTTTGTACCCGAGTCGCATGGCGCCGCGGCAACCGGGGGGTGGCCCAACGGTGCTGAATGGTCCGGATCGGCACCGATTCGCGCATTCTGGAGCCGCTCGCCCCGCCGGGCTGCCGTGTGGGCTGCGTCACCTTCGCTCTGACGCGGGTGCGCTACAAGGCGCCGAAGGCGTTCCAGTCGACCAGGCGCTCGTCGAAGTCGGCGCCCTCCTTGAGGATGGCGGCCACGCCGTCGCGCAAGGGAGCGCTCATGTCCCGCAGCTGGGCGGCGATGAGCGGCTCGAACATCGCCGGCTGCAGGTGCCACCACCAGGCGACCAGGTCCTCCGGGCCGTAGCGGGCGGGGGCGGCGAGCAGGGCGCGCCACTCCTCACGCAGCACCGGGTACTCGGCCGGCAGGCGCTCCAGGACGCCGAACCAGTTGCCGAGGCTCACCACCATGAACAGGCGGAGGCGGTCGCGGGCCCAGCGCATGGCCGCCGGATCGCCCGGGGCGCCCGCCTTGCCCAGGACGCCTTCCAGGTACTCCGTGACGGCCTTCGCGGCGCCCTCGACGTCCGCCACGCCCCGGTGGTGGATGGAGTCGCGCAGCGCGGCGAGTTCGGGATCGGGCACGCCGCCATTGTGTCCACGGGCAGTCCCGGCATCCCATCGACGAAGGGTCGCCTCATTCCGGGTTCTCGACGCGGTTCGACCTGTCCACCGCATCGAGCTCAGGGCCGATGTTCCGGACGAGTTGTTCCGGACGGGCGCAGAACGCGTCCAGCAGCAGCTCGATCGACCGTTGCGCGGACTGCTCGCCCGATGCCGACAGCATCATGAACAGCAGCGTCAGGTCCGCGGTCGTACGGTCCGGGCGGACCTCACCGGCGGACTGCGCCCGGCGCAATAGCGCGCCCAGCGTCCTCACCACGCGAGCGGTGAGGCGGCGGCGGGACTCGGGGTCCAGGCGGCGCATGGCGGCCTGGGTGTGCAACCCCTCGGCGAGCAACGCACGGAACGGCAGGGCGCCGCGGGACTCCAGAAGTGCCAGCCGATCGGCCACCACGGCGGCGATGAGCGCGCCCCGGTCGGGGAAATGGCGGTACAGCGTGGCCTGGCCGACGCCCGCCCGCCGGGCCACCTCCGGCATGCCGGCGAACGCGCCGCCGGTCAGCAGCAGCTCGCTCGCGGCGCGCAGGATGGCCGAGCGGTTGCGCTGGGCGTCGCGGCGCCGCGGCGTCGGGACACCGTACAGCACATCGACCGATGTTACCCATCGGTAATGAGAAAGTCACGAGCTTCTCATTACCGCAACGGGCTCCTACGCTGCCGCCACCAACGGGCACCCCCATCCCCGCCAGGAGGAGTGCGCATGCGCCGTTCCCTGCTGTTCCTGCTCACCTTGGTCCTCACGGTCGCCGCGTGCCCGGCGCCGGCCCGGGCCGCCACGACCGGGGTGCGCTTCGTCGACATCCCGGGCGCCGGGGTCACGCTCAAGGCCAACGTGGTCGCGCCCGCCGACGGCGAGCCGCACCCCGCGATCGTGTTCCCGTCCAGCTGGGGCCTGAACGACCTCGAGTACCTCGCCCAGGCCAACGCGCTCGCCGGCCGCGGCTACGTCGTCGTGTCCTACACCCCGCGCGGCTGGTGGGCCTCCGGCGGCGAGATCGACACCGCCGGGCCGCAGGACATGGCCGACCTGTCCAGGGTGATCGACTGGACGATCGCCAACACCGCCGCCGACCCGGCCCGCATCGGCGCCGCCGGGGTCTCCTACGGGGCCGGGATCAGCCTGCTCGGCTCGGCCTTCGACCCGCGGATCCGGGCCGTGGTCATGATGAGCGGCTGGAGCGACCTCGTCTACTCCCTCTACGGCGACAACACCCGGCACCTGCAGTCCTCGGGGCTGCTGAGCCTGGCCGCGAGCCTGGTCGGGCACCCGGGCGCGGACCTCAGCGGCAAGCTCGCCGACTTCAACGCCGACCGCAACGTCGATGCGGTCAAGGCGTGGGCCCGGGTGCGCTCGCCGGCCACGTACCTCGACGCCATCAACGCCAACCATCCGGCCGTGCTCATCGCCAACGCGTGGGGCGACTCGGTCTTCCCGCCCGACCAGCTCGTCGACCTGTTCGGCCGGCTGAGCCCGCCCAAGCGCCTCGAGCTGCGCCCGGGCGACCACGCGATCGCGGAGCTCACCGGGCTCGCCGGGCTGCCCAACGACGCCTGGACCAGCCTGTACCGCTGGTTCGACCAGTACCTCGCGGGCGTGGACACCGGCATCGGGGCCGAGCCGCCCGTCGTCCTCCAGCCGCTCGACGCCGGCTACGAGCAGTACCCCTCGTGGGCCGCGCTGAGCACGTCGACGAAGCGCTACGGCCTCGGCGCGATCCGCTGGATCGACGGCACCGGGCTGCTGGGTGGCCCGCCTGGCACCGGCTGGCGCAAGACCCTCCCATCCGGCCTGGACACCACGGCCGACGGCGGCGTGGTGCTGCTGACCAACGGCGTGTCCGCGTTCACCGGCCAGCAGCCGCGGATCTGGCTGCCCACCGTGGACCGCCTGCGGGCCGGGGTGTGGGTCTCGGACCGGCCCGGCACCGCCCTGCGCATCCGCGGCATCCCGAAGGTGCACCTCGACCTGACCGGCACGGCCGCGCAGGGCACCGTGGTCGCGTACCTGTACGACCTCGACCCGCTCGGCAACGCCAGGCTCATCACCCACGCCCCGGTGACGTGGCTGGGCCCCTCCCCCGGCAGCCGCGGCGTGGACGT
Source organism: Dactylosporangium sp. NPDC051485 (assembly GCF_040682015.1). Classification (NCBI taxonomy): domain Bacteria; kingdom Bacillati; phylum Actinomycetota; class Actinomycetes; order Micromonosporales; family Micromonosporaceae; genus Dactylosporangium; species Dactylosporangium sp. NPDC051485. Next base: position 87,787 of record NZ_JBFAZW010000026.1, on the reverse strand, counting down.
GGCGCTGTCGGCGACCGCGTACGACGTGCCGGCCGGGCACTCGCTCACCCTGGTCGTGGACACCACGGATCCGCTGTACTACGACGAGAACACCCTCGGCGGCTCGGTGACCGTCGCCGGCGGCTCCTACGTGGACGTGCCGATCCGCTGAGCGACGGCGGCGGCCGTCGGGTCGATAGGACCCTCGACCCGATGGCCGCCTACGCCGCCGCACGCGCCGCCCGGCGCAGCGCCTCGAGCGACGCCGCCACGTCACCGTCCGACGTGGACCAGTTGCTGACCGACACCCGCAGTACGCTGCGCCCGCGCCAGCGCGAGCCCGACATCCACGCGGTGCCGTCGCGCAGCAGCGCCTCGGTCACCGCCGCCGTGCGCGCGTCGTCCCCGAAGGTCGCGCACACCTGGGTGAACACGACGTCGTTGAGCACCTCGGCCCCGTCGATCGCCGCGATCCCCTCCGCCAGCGCCCGGGCATGCCCCGCCAGCCGGTCGACCAGATCCGCCACGCCGTTGCGCCCGAGCGAGCGCAGCGCCGCCCAGACCGGCACCCCGCGCGCCCGGCGGGAGAGCTCCGGCACCTTCTCCAGCGGATCCGCCGCCCCGCCGGGCCCGGCCGGCTCGATGAGATAGCTCGCCCGCACCCCCATCGCCGCCCGCAACGCACTCGGATCCCGCACGATGACGATCCCGCAGTCGTACGGCACATTCAGCGTCTTGTGCGCATCGGTGGCCCAGGAGTCGGCAGCCGCGAGGCCGTCCAGATGGTGCCGGGTCCTCGGCGACGCGGCCGCCCAGAGCCCGAACGCCCCGTCGACGTGCACCCAGGCCCCGTGCCGGTGCGCCAGCCGCGCGGCCGCCCCGACGGGGTCAAAGGCTCCACTGTGGACGTTGCCCGCCTGCAGGCACACGATGACCGGACCATCGCCTTGCCGGAGCGCCTCCTCCAGCGCGTCGAGGCGGATGCGGCCCTGCGCATCGGCGGCCACGGGCGTCGGGGCGCCCAGCCCGAGGTACCGAAGCGCCAGATCGAGCGTGTCGTGCCGCTCCTGCCCGACCAGCACCCGAATCCGGGGCGCCCCGGCGAGCCCGTCCCGGTCGAAGTCCCAGCCGTGCTTCGCCAGCACGTGCCGGCGCGCCGCCGCCAGCCCGGTGAAGTTCGCCATTGTGGCCCCGGTGACGAACCCGACGTCCGACCCCTGCGGCAGCCCGAGCAGCTCGACGACCCACCGCCCGGCCGCCTCCTCGAGCGCCGCCACCGCCGGCGTCGGGAACCGCATGGCCGCGTTCTGGTCCCACGCGCTCACCAGCCAGTCGGCCCCGAGCGCGGCCGGCAGCGTCCCGCCGATCACCCACCCGTAGAACCGACCCGACGGCATGGCCATGAGCCCCGGCTCGGCCTCCCGGGCGAGCCGCTCGACCACGGCCGCCGCATCCTCCCCGTCCTCGTTGAGCGGCCCGCCGACCGCCCGGCCGATCTGCTCGGCATCGGCGCGCGGGGGCACGGACCGCTCGCCGAGCGACGAGAGCCACTCCCGGGCGTGGACCACGGCGGCGTTGAGCGGGGCATCGTAGGCGTCCATGCCTCTAGTAATATCGGGTGCAGCGTCGCGGTGTACCCGGCATTTCGTCCGCCGAGGGCATGGAGGCGCGGTATCCGAGGGAATCCCCTTGTCAGACCCGACCCCACGCCTCATGGCCCTGGGCAACCAACTGATCGACCTCCACCAGCGACTCCGCCAGGCCTTGTCCGATTTCAGCGGCATGAGCGGCGACTTGGCGGTGCACTGCCTGGCCTTCTGCTCCGCCTTGCAGCGCCACCACGACGGCGAGGAACAGTCCCTGTTCCCGTACCTGGAGACCCACTACCCGGACCTGCGTCCCCTGGTGGCCGAGCTGCGCCGCGACCACGAGCAGCTGGCCGACCTGATCCGCCGCGTGGCCGCCAACCCGACGCAGACGGAGGTGGCCACCCTGCAAGCCGTGATGGAGTCCCACTTCACGTACGAGGAACGCCGCCTGGTCCCGCTGCTGAACGCCCTCTCCTAATTAGCACCTGGACGGCGCGCTCGACGGGCTACCCGACCGGCTGAAGGTCACAGCACCCCCGTTCGAGCGCGCCGAACTGGTCGGGCAAGGCCCCGGACGAGCGGGTGCGGTATCAGCGGGCGGGCGGCGCAAGAGCACTGCTGCGCTACGGCTGAGCCTGACGGAAGATGGCGCCGAGCAGGCCGGGAAACGAGGCTTCCAGCTCTGCGGTGCGCAGCGTGTTGAGGGCCTGACCGCCATCTCGGTGGGTGGCGATGATGCCCGCTTCCCGGAGGGTTTTGAAGTGGTGGCTGAGGGTGCTTTTGGCCACCCTGGTGTCGAACCGGCCGCACGCGATCGCCGTGTCCGACTCGCGCAGCTGCCGGACGATGTCCAGGCGCACCGGGTCGGCAAGGGCATGCAGGACAGCAATGACATCCAGGGCGGCTGGAGCCTGTGTGTTCGACGCCATGATTCCTCCTCGCCTTCACAGTACCCACCTGTTCCATGATCGTCGAACAGGCTCTAGGGTAGTTCTATGAGTATCGAACACCGTCGGGGGGTCGTGGCGCTCGCGCTGGTCGCCGCCTTCATGGTCTTCGTCGACGGCACGATCGTGAACCTCGCCCTCGCCCAGCTCACCTCACACCTGCACGCCTCCCGATCCGATCTGGAATGGGCCGTCAACGCCTACACGCTCTCCTTCGCCGCGGTGATGCTCGGCGCCGGGGCGATCACGGACACGCTCGGCGCGAAGCGGGCCTTCGTGGCGGGCCTGCTGGTCTTCACCGCGTCCTCCGCGGTCTGCGCGGCCGCCAACTCGATGCTGATGCTCAACATCGCCAGGCTGGTGCAGGGCGCGGGGTCGGCGCTTCTGCTGCCCAGCGCGCTCGTCCTGGCCACGGCGTCCGCGACCGACGAGCGGATGCGGCACCGGCTCGTCGGCTGGTGGGCCGCCGCGGGAGGCATCGGCATGGCGGCCGGACCGCTGCTGGGCGGGGCGCTCGTCGCGCTCGCGAACTGGCGGGCCGTGTTCGCCGTCAACGTGGTCATCGGTATCCCCGCCGTCGTCTGGAGCCTGCGCTCGATGCCCGCCATCGCGCCACGCCCCCGGCGCCTCGACAACGCCGGCATGGCCGCCGCGGCCGTCTTGATCGGCGGGCTGGTCTTCGCGCTCATCGAGGCCCCCGCGCAGGGCTGGCTGAGCCCCGCGGTCATCGCCGCCACCGCGCTGGCCCTCGCCGGGCTCGTCGCCTTCGTCTGGGCCGAACGGTCCACCCCGGCGCCGCTGCTGCCGCCCGGCGTCTACGCCGACCGCCGGTTCGTCGCCACGGCCGCACAGGGCGTGTTGTTCAACTTCGCGTTCTACGGGCTGCTGTTCGCGATGGGCCTGATGCTCCAGCAGGGCCGTGGGCTCAGCGCGCTGGTCAGCGGGCTCCTGTTCCTGCCCCTGACCGGCCTCATCTCGATCGGCGCCGTCTGTGCCGCCCCGCTCGCGCAACGCCTCGGCCGCCCCGCTGTCCTGGGTATCGGTCAGGCGGTGCTGGCCACCACGCTGCTCGCGGTGGCGTGGGCCAGCACCGCATCCGCGCTCTGGCCCCTGGCGCTTGCCCTTCTCCCCGCCGGGTTCAGCTCGGGACTGCTGGTCACCACCATGACCTCGCAAGCCATCGCCGCCGCCGAACCCGCCCTGCACGGGGCCGCGTCCGCGGCGTTCAACACCTGCCGCCAGGTCGGTGCCGCCATCGGGGTGGCCACCTTCGGCCCGCTCCTCGGCGCCACGCACAACTTCACCGACGGGTTCATCACCTGCGCGATCGTCGCCGCCGTGGCCACCACGGCTGCCCTCCTCCTGACCATGCTGACCCGATCCGCGGCCGTACCCGCACGCGCTCGGGTGCGTCTCAACGCCGGTTAGCGCGCGGCCGGTGTGCGGGACGTGAGGGCCAGCTGCAGGGCCAGGCGGGCGTCCGGGTCGTCGAGCGCGGCGCCGAAGAGGTCGCGCAGGCGGCGCAGGCGGTAGCGGACCGTCTGCGGGTGGGTGTGCAGGGCCTCGGCGGCCGGGATGACCTGGCCCTGGGCGCGCAGCCAGGCCAGCAGGGTGTCGGCCAGGGGGCCGCGCTGGCCGGCCAGCGGTGCCAGGACCCGGTCGGCCAGGCGGTCGACGACGCCGGGTTCCCAGGCCAGGAGCAGCGCCAGCAGGTGCTCGTCGCAGTCGATGACGCCGTCCGGGAGGCGGGCGGACTGCTGCAGCTCCAGGGCCTTGCGGGAGATGCGGTACGACTGGCGGGCCCCGGCAAGCGGCACCGTGGGGCCTCTCGCGGCGCGGCGGCCGGACAGGGCACGGGACACGTTGAGGCCGCTGGGGGCCAGCAGGCGGGTGGCGCCGTCGATGACGGTGGCGATCGCGCCGCCGCCGGCCGCGCGGGCCAGGTGCTCGGCGTCGGTGCCCTCGACGCTCACCGCGCACAGGCTGGGCGGCAGCGGCCAGCGGGCGGCCTCGGCGGCGGCCAGCAGGGCGGCGTCGGACGGCGGGTCGGGCTGGATCAGCAGGGTGATGAGCCGGCGGCGCAGGCGGGCCCAGTCCTGGGCGGCGTCGCGCTGCTCGTCCAGGTAGCCCTCGGCCGCGGCGCCGGCCAGGGCGTCGACGTAGCCGAAGAGGCCGGCGGCGATGACGTACAGCTCCGGCGGCTCGGCCGGGCCCGGGTGCTCGACCAGCGCCGACCACAGCGTCTGGGCGCCCAGCATCAGGATCGAGCGGAGGGCGTCGACGCGGTGGCCCTCGCGGTACTCCGTGCGGCCCAGGCCGGCGAAGACGGCGAGCGTGGGGTCCAGCTCGGCGCCGGACGTGAAGGTCGCCACGGCGGTCTCCACGCCGAGGGTCAGGCCGTGCCCCTGGCCGCCGGACAGCGACCGACCCTGGGTGCGCATCGCGTCGCGGACGGTGGCGAGGACGCGCTCCAGCAGTACCGGATGCAGGGCCTGGAGGTGGGTTCTTGTCACCGTCGTGACAAAATCCGGCGCAGGTTGTGGCGAAGGCACCAACGATTTTGGCATGCGGGTGCCTAGCCTGGTCGGGTGGATGCGGATGTGATCGTCGTCGGGGCCGGCCTGGCCGGGCTGGTGGCCGCGGCCGAGGTGGCCGACGCGGGCAAGCGGGTGATCCTGCTGGACCAGGAGCCCGAGCAGAGCCTCGGCGGGCAGGCGTTCTGGTCGTTCGGCGGGCTGTTCCTGGTCGACTCGCCCGAGCAGCGCCGGATGGGCATCCGCGACTCGGTCGAGCTGGCCTGGCAGGACTGGCTGGGCAGCGCGCAGTTCGACCGGGACGAGGACCTGTGGCCGCGCCGCTGGGCCGAGGCCTACGTGCACTTCGCCGCGGGCGAGAAGCGGGCCTGGCTGCGGGCCATGGGGCACCGGCTGTTCCCGGTGGTCGGGTGGGCCGAGCGGGGCGGCGGACCGGCCGACGGCCACGGCAACTCGGTGCCGCGCTTCCACATCACGTGGGGCACCGGTCCGGGCGTGGTCGAGCCGTTCGTACGGCGGGTGCGCGCCACCGACCGCGTCCAGCTGCGCTCGCGCCATCGCGTGGACGAGCTGCTGCCCGGCGGCGTGGTCCGCGGCACGATCCTGGAGCCCAGCTCCGTCCCGCGCGGACAGAACAGCTCCCGGACCGCGGCCGGCGAGTTCGAGCTGTCGGCCCAGGCGGTCATCGTCACGTCGGGCGGCATCGGCGGCGACCACGACCTGGTGCGCAAGGCGTGGCCGGCCCGGCTCGGCGCGCCCCCGCGGCGCATGGTGGCCGGCGTGCCCGCCCACGTGGACGGGCGGATGCTCGGCATCACCGAGGCGGCCGGCGGCCGGATCATCAACCCGGACCGGATGTGGCACTACACCGAGGGGCTGCGCAACTGGGACCCGGTCTGGCCCAACCACGGCATCCGGATCCTGCCCGGCCCGTCGTCGCTGTGGCTGGACGCGACCGGCAAGCGGCTGCCCGCGCCGTGCTTCCCGGGCTTCGACACGCTGAGCACCCTGCGGCACATCATGGCGACCGGGTACGACTACAGCTGGTTCATCCTCACCCAGAAGATCATCGAGAAGGAGTTCGCGCTGTCGGGCTCCGAGCAGAACCCGGACCTGACCAACAAGAGCGTCCGGCAGGTGCTGCAGCGGGTGAAGAAGGGTGCGCCCGGGCCGGTCGAGGCGTTCAAGCAGCACGGCGAGGACTTCGTGGTCGCGTCCACGCTGGACGAGCTGGTGGCCGGGATGCAGCGGCTGGAGCCCGGCGTGGCGCTGGACCTCGCCGCGATCCGGGGCACCGTCGAGGCCCGCGACCGCGAGCTGACCAACGCGTTCGCCAAGGACGCACAGGTCACGGCGGTCCGGGGCGCGCGGTCGTACCGCGGCGACAAGCTCATCCGCGTCGCCACCCCGCACCGCCTGCTCGACCCGAAGGCGGGCCCGCTGATCGCGGTCCGGCTGAACATCCTCACCCGCAAGACCCTCGGCGGCCTGGAGACGGACCTGTCGGGCCGGGTGCTGCGGGCCGACGGCAGCCCGCTGCCCGGCGTCTACGCGGCCGGCGAGGTGGCCGGCTTCGGCGGCGGCGGCATGCACGGGTACAACTCCCTCGAGGGCACCTTCCTCGGCGGCTGCCTCTTCTCGGGCCGCACCGCCGGCCGGGCCGCGGCCGCCGCCGTGGCCTGACGCGCAGCGGTGGCCTACTGGGCGATCAGGTGCCGGTCCGCGCGGCGCCACTGCAGCGCGACCACCATCTCGGCCGTGCCAATGACCAGCGCGGTGATGCCGGTCAGCAGCACGAGGGCCTGCACCGAGGGCTCGGGCCACAACAGGAACACCAGGCCCATCGCCATGGACGCGGCGGCCAGGGCGAAGAGCGCGATCCTCGCCCGGCCCCGTGCCAGCAGGCCCACCAGCAGCCCGGCGAACCCGCTGATCAGCCAGGCCAGGCCGATGAGGACCGACAGCGCGATGATCCCCTTGGCGCTGTCGCGCAGGCACGTCACGCCGACCACGATCAGGATCACGCCGAGCGCGCCGTCGAGGACGCGTTGCGTCATGCCTTGCTTGCGATCCAGCGCGCCGACCAGACGCATCAGGCCGATGACCAGGAGCCAGCCGCCGGCCAGCACGCCGAGCAGGAGCAGGGTGGCGTCGGGCTGAATGGTCACGGCGATGCCGAAGGCGAGGGTCACCGCGCCCATGGTGAACAGCTGCCAAAAGGGGGCGCTCTGATCGTTCTTCACGTTGCCGATACCTTTCGCCAGTTCTTGATGACCGCCGCCACCGGCGGGGCCAGGAACACGCCGATCAGGCCGCCGAGCGCGGCACCGAGCACCGTCACGCCGAGCACGACGACGGGGTGCAGGCCCAGCGCGCGGCCGAAGACCGCCGGGCGCAGGATGCCCTCGAGGACGTTCTGGGTGATCAGGACGATGATCAGCATCCACACGGCGGTGGGCACCCCGCCGGAGCCGAGGGCGACCACGACCGCGAACGCCGCCGAGAGCCACGCGCCGAGGTACGGCACGTAGGCGGCCACGAAGGTCAGCACGAAGATGGTGCCGGCCATCGACAGCCCGAGCAGCAGCGCGCCGACCGTGATGATGGCCGCGTCCATCAGCGCGATGAGCGTGGTGCCGAGCATGTAGCGGCGGAACTGAAACGCCGCCGTACCGGCCAGCCGCCGCAGCCGGCCCGGCGGCCACGGCACCCACGCCTCGAGCGCGTCGAAGCAGCGGGGGCCGTCGCGGAAGGCGTAGAAGAGCAGATAGCCGCCGATGAGCACGCCGACGGCGACCTGCGCGACGACGACGGCGCCGGTGGCGACGGCCGAGCCGATGCCCGTGAGCACCGCGTGCCAGGGCGGCCACTGGCGCAGGGCCTGCACCGGGTCGGCGCCCAGCGCCTGGTGCAGCCGGTGCCCGGCGCGCTCGGCGGCGGGCAGCCAGTGCGGCGCCTCGGCGGCGACCGCGGCCGCGAACAGCAGCCCGAGCGCCAGCAGGCCGAGCGGCACGGCAAGGGCCCCGGCCAGGGCCGCCACCCCGGCCGGGACCCCGCGGCGGCGAAGGCGGTCGACGGCGGGTTGCAGGGTCGCACCGACGACGGCCATCACCAGCAGGGGCAGGAAGAGCGGGAGCAGTACGCCCACGGCGATCACCAGCGCGGCCGCGCCGATGACTGCGCCAGCGGCCGACCAGCCCAGCCGCCCCAGCCGCCCCAGGAGGCGGCTACCGTCAGGCACGTGCCCGACCGGCGGCCGCGCTGCCGTTCGAGCCCACCTGGGATGCGCTTCCCAGCAGGGCGGCCTTCGCCCGCGTGTACTCGGCCTCGGTCAGCACGCCACGCTGCTTGAGGTCGGCGAGCTTGGCGACCTCGTCGGCCGTGCTGGACGCCGGCGCGGTGTCGCGGGCCTGCTCGCGCACGTAGTCACGGAACTGGGCCTCGCGCCGCTGGGCGTACTCGACCGAGCGGGCGTTCATCGACTTGCCCCGCGCGACGAGGTACACCAGCGCGCCGAGCCATGGGAACACGATGAGGAAGACGGTCCACCCCGCCTTGGCCCAGCCGTTGAGCGAGTGGTCCCGGAACACGTCCGTGAGGATGCTGACCATCAGCCAGATCCAGGCGAACACGACCATGAACCACAGCGTCGACAGCACGACGTCACCGAACGAGAAGTCCATTGTCTGCCTCCCGACTAACGCCACCGCGAGTGGCACCGGCGCGGGGCCGGGTGACCCCGACGCATCCAGCGTGTGGTCCCGGTCCACCACCCGCCATCGCCCCTCGCGGGCGAGTGGGCCGGTAGAGTCGGGCCACATGCGACGTCCGCCGATGTCTGGGCTTCTGGCGCTCGCGGCAACCGTGCCGGGCTCGGCCGTCGCCCTGACCGGGGCCGGGGTCGCGCCCGTGGCGGCCGCGCTGCTGTTCGGCACGGCGATCGTGGGGGCCGCGTTCCTGCTCGCCTGGGCGGCCGAGGCGGCGCAGGTGGACGTGTCGGCGGGACTGGCGGTCGCGGTGCTGGCGCTGATCGCGGTGCTGCCGGAGTACTCGGTGGACTTCGTGTTCACCTGGCGGGGCGGGGCGGCCGCGCAGCAGTACGGCTCGGCCTGCGCGGCGCCGGGCGACACCGTCCCGGCCTGCTCGCTGGCGCTGGCCAACATGACGGGGGCGAACCGCATCCTGGTCGGCGTCGGCTGGGTCCTCGTCGTGCTCATCGCGTGGCGGCGCTCGAAGCAGCGCGGGATCCGGCTGGGGCGGGCGGATGCCGTACCGCTGGCGTTCCTGACCATCGCGTCGCTCTACTGCCTGCTGCTGCCGTTCAAGCGGACCCTGACGCTGTGGGACACGGCCGTGCTGGTCGCGGTGTTCGTCGCCTACAGCTGGCGGGTGTCGCGGGCCCCGGCCGGCGAGCCCGATCTCATCGGCCCGTCCGCGTGGGTCGGCGCGCTGGCGAAGGTCCCGCGGCGGCTCTCGGTGATCGGGCTGTTCCTGGCGGCGGCCGCGGTGATCGTGCTGGCCGCCGAACCGTTCGCGCAGGGCCTGGTGGACACCGGCGGGCAGCTCGGCGTCAGCCGGTTCCTGCTGGTGCAGTGGGTGGCGCCGCTGGCCTCGGAGGCGCCGGAGCTGCTCGTGGCCGGCCTCTACGCGTGGCGGCTGCACACCACGGAGGCGCTGGGCGCGCTGGTGTCGTCGAAGGTGAACCAGTGGACGCTGCTGGTCGGCACGCTGCCGGTGGTCTTCGCCGCGTCGAGCCGGGGCTGGTCCGGCCTGCCGATCGCCATGGCCCAGCGCGGGGAGCTGCTGCTGACCGCGGCCCAGTCGCTGCTGGCGATCGCGTTGCTGCTGTCGCTGTCGCTGAGCCTGCGCTCGGCGCTGCTGCTGGCCGGGCTCTTCGTGGTGCAGTTCGCGCTGGGCGCGGTGGTCCCTGACGGCTGGCACGATCGCGAGCTGATCGGGCTGTCCATGGTCTATCTGGCGCTCGCGGTGGTGGCGCTGGTACGCAACCGGGCCAGCCTGCTGCCCATGCTCCGCGACGGCCTCAGCACCCCGCACGCCGAGCTGGGCGACGACATGCACTGCACCACGACCGGTGGCGGGCGGCTGCGCCTGCGGGACCGGCTGAGCGCCAGGCTCCACATCTGACGGCGCCAACGCCCAGGCGTGGCCTTTCGCTCAGTCCTTGGCGGCGGAGGCGACGAGGCGGGCGCCGAGCTGCATCACGCGCTCCCGGCCGAGTGCCGCGGCGAGGAATGCCCACAGGGAGCACAGCAGCAGGGCGAACTCCGGGAAGTACGAGAGCACCCGCACGATCTTGTGCAGCCCCGGCCACCAGCCGCCCGTCGGCCGCCCGTACGAGCAGCCGTTGTGGTCCGGCAGCGAGCACACCTCGCGCAGATCGACCGGCTGGCCGGCGTCGGCGGGGCTGACCACCGAGTGGCCCAGCAGGATGTCGAGGACCCGGCCGTCTTGCGTGGTCACGGTCACCCGGCACTGCCACCAGTAGCCGAACCCGTCGCCGCTGACCGGGCCGGCGCGGTTGCAGCTCTGCACCGTCCCGGTCGCCTTCGTCTGCGGCGTGCTCGACCGCCACGCCGCATTGCCCTTGTACAGGTTGAGCACCGTGGCGAAGGCCAGCCAGACGACGACCACGGCGGTCAGGTACACCAGCCCGGTCAATGCGGCGCGGACCCGCAGCCGGAGCTCGGCAGCCCACGAGGGCGGGCCGTCGCCGGCCGCGCCCTCGTTCGGCTGTGCAGGCCGATCGGTCATTCGAATACGCCGGTCACCGCTGGGAACAACAGCCGCTGCGGGAATGCCCAGCCGTGCTCGTAGCCTTCCTTGATCTCCGAAATCCCGCCGGGTATGACGGCACCGGTGACCAACGCATAGGCCATATCCTTCGAGCCCATGCCTACGCCGACATTGCGGGCGACGGATTTCGTCACAGACCAGACCGCCTTGCCCGCCGACCCCTCAGCGGCCCCCATCACGGCCTTAGTATAGTCCGCCTTGAATCCGTAGGCGCTGCCTCGCACGAACTGGCCGATGTTCGTGGCCTCCTTGAGCTTGACCGCGTCTTTCGTGCCTTGCCACAGTTCGCCGAACGCCGCGCGGCCGCCCTTCGCCGCACCCTTCGCCAGCGGCCCGGCGATGGCGTTCCTGATTTCCGCCTTGGCGATCCCCCCGACCATGCCCCTGGCGACGGGGCCGGCCGCACCGGCGAGCGCGCCCAAGGCGGTGCCGACCACCAAGTCCCTGGCGAAGGAGCCCCAGCCGTAGCCTTCGCCCTTGCTCATCTCCAGAGCGCCCGAGACCGCGCTCTCGACGAAGCCGCCCAGCGCGCCGCAGAGGACCGCACCGCCGCCGCCGGTCAGTGCCGCACAGCCGACGCCCACCACGATGCCGGCGATCAGCCCGACCGCCTCGCTGTGCCGCTGCGCGAACGCGAGGCTCGCATCGTAGGCCTGCTTGGTGCGGCAGATCATGTCGAAGGTGCCGCACTTGGTCTTCTTCTTGGGCTTCTCGGTGGTGCTCTTCGGCTCCTTGGGCGGCTTCGGCGGCGCCTGCCAGCCGTTCTCCGGCTTGTTGGTGGCGTTCGGCGTCGCCTCGTCGGAGCGGTCGTAGTTGCCGGGGCCGCAGTCGAAGTGCGCGCACGGGGTCTGCTCGTCGTATGCGTCCGTGCCGTTCGGGTCGGCCCGGTTGATCGGGTCGTCGCCGGCGTACGTGTAGCCGCCGAGCTGGTTCGGGTCGGCGGTGTCGAGCACCGGGTCGGCGCTGACGAACCGGCCGTCGACCGGGTCGTAATGTCGTGCGCTGAGGATGGTCAGCCCGGTCGAGGCGTCGGTCTGCTTGCCGAGGAACCCGTGCGCGTCCGGCCACTGTGCCGGCGCGGTGCCGCGCGGCGCGCCGAACGGGGTGAACAGTCGCCACTGCGGGTTCTGCCCGTTGTGGTCCAGCGACATGGTCGCCGTGCCGACCTTGTCGTTGACGAGGTAGGTGTACTGGGCCGCGGTCGTGCCGGTGCGGACGGCCTGGGTCCCGTCGGGCCCGGTGTAGTAGCGCTTGCCGCTCACGGCCGTCGTGTCGGTGTTGAGCGTCAGCTCCTCGCCCGGCAGGAACAGCGTGGCCGTCTTGGCGCTGACGTCGCGCTGGAGCAGCACGTTGCCGTTCGCGTCGTACACGTAGCTGGCGTTCACCGTCGAGCCGGTGCGCACCGCGCTGAGCTTGCCCTCCGGGTCCCAGCTGAACGTCTGGTTGCCCAGCTGCGGGGTGGTGCGGGTGGTGCTGTTGCCCAGCACGTCGTACTGGAAGGACCGGGTGGACGTGCCGGCCGGACCCGTGGTCGTCGCCGACTGCAGGGTGTGCGGCTGGCTGGTGCCGGTCGGGTAGACGTACGTGGTCCTGGTGTCCGCGCTCTGCCCGGCCAGGGCGTGCTGCACCTCGGCCGTGCGGTCGCCCACGCTGTTGTACGTCCAGCTGCTCCAGTACGGGCTGATCCCGCCGACGGTCGCGTTGCTGCCACCGGTCGACAGGTCGCTGGCGCAGTTGTCGTTCGCCGTCCACGCCGTGGTGAGCCGGCCCAGCAGGTCGTACCGGAAGCACTGCGTCTCGCTCGACGTGGCCGAGTTGCGCGCATCGACCGCCTTGAGGACCTTGCCGGCCGCGTTGTAGGTGTACGTCACGTCGTTGATCCGGGAGGTGCCGGTCCCGCTGCGGTCGACGTACGTGTTGAGCAGCCGGCCGCTGTGCTCGTCGTAGATGTTCGTGGTCCACGCGGTGTTCGTGGTGCCGAAGCCGAGCTTCGTCTGCGACACCTGGCCGTACGGCGAATAGACCGTGGAGTCGATGTAGTCGCCGAACGAGCTGCCCACGCCGGACATCGAGTCCAGCGCGGTGTACGTCGTGTTGACCGTCTCCTTCGGCAGGCCGCCGGCCAGCGGGTAGTTCGTCTTGAGCAGCAGGCCGGCCGTCTGGCTGTACTCGCTGCTGAAGGTGTATGTCCCGGCCAGGCCGCCGTTGCCCGGCGCGGCCGGGATCGTCACCGTCTGGCCGAGCTGCTTGCCCCAGGCGTCGTAGCCGGAGATGGTGGTGACGTATGCCCAGCCGCCGTCATAGCGGGTCGCCGAGGACAGCTGGCCGATGCCGTTGCTGATCGTCGTCGAGTCGTAGGACCACGTGGAGCGCGGCGAGCCGGTGCCGGTGCCGTCGTACTCCCCCGTCCGGCGGCCCAGCGCGTCGTAGGTGAAGCTCAGCGTGTGCCCGAGCTGGTCGGTCGACGCGGTGAGGTTGCCGGTGGCGTCGTACTTCATTGTCGACGTCCCGGTGTCCGGGTCGGCCTTCGAGATCACCCGGCCCTGCAGGTCGAACGTGCTCGTCCAGACACTGCCCCGCTCGTCTGTGGTGGTGTCGGCGTTGCCGCGCCGGTCGTAGTGGTAGCCGATGTGGACCGGGCTGCCGCCGCTGACGACCGAGCCGCTGACCGACGGCTGGCTGGTGTAGCTCAGCAGCTGTACCCGCCGGCCCAGCGCGTCGACGATGCTCGTGGTCGGGGTGCCCCCCTGCGGCGGGATGGTCGTGGTGCGGTCACCGCCGTAGATGGTTTGGGTCTGCCACTTCACGGCGCCCTTGGACTGCGAGACGGCCAGCGTCCGGCGGCCCATGCCGTCATAGGTGAACACGTCCTGGTTGGGGATCTGGTTGTCGTGGCCGACCATGTCCAGCATCGTGGTGCTGGGCGCGGACGAGGCGTCGTAGTAGCTGTTGTTGGACTTCACCGTCCAGCCGTGGCTGTCGTAGAACGTGTCCGTCACCAGCCGGCCGCCCGACGGGCTCGGCGACTGTTTCTGCCGGCTGCGGGCCAGGGCGTCGAAGAGCTCCACCTCGGTGCGGTAGGAGCCGTCGTCGTTGATGGTCGAGGTGCTGGCGGTGGACGGCACCGTCTGCGACACCGTGTAGGCGAACTTGATGTTCGCGCCCTGGTTCAGCGCACGACCCGGTAGCCACACCCCGGTCAGCCGGCCGAGCGCGTCGTAGGTCTTGGTCGTGGTCTGCTGGTTCGTGTCGGTCTGGGCGATCTCGTCGCCGTGCGTGGGCTCGAGTGTGGTCGTCGCGGTGTGCCCGGCCGCGTCGACGACCGCGGTCTGCGACGTGTGCCCGTTCGTCATCGTGTACGTCGAGGTCGAGCTGTAGCCGCGAGCGTCGTACGACTTGGTGATCCGGCCGTAGCCGTCGTAGAGGGACTTCTTGGTGGTGACGTAGGCGAACACGCCGTCGGTCTCGGTCCCGACCTGGTTCACGCTCACGTTGCCGACGCTCGGCGCGGGCGCCGGCCAGGTGGTGTTGAAGTCGTCCGTGTCGTAGAAGGTGCGCACGCTGGACACCACGTCGGCCGGGCGGCTCACCGAGGCGGGCGCGGTCAGCCCGTTGACGCCGCTGCCGCCGCACGGCAGGGCGAACTCCTCCTTCTGCGCCACGAAGCTGACCAGGTAGGCGGCATTGTTCGTCGGCGCGTACGTGGTGACCGCACAGCTGGCCTGGCCGGGGTCGGTGACGTCGCCGTAGTCGTACTCGACCGTTTCCAGGCCGGTGCCCGTGTCGTAGGTCGTGTCGGTCCGGGTGGTCCGCCAGGCCGGCGTCGCCGACGACGTGATGGCCGCGGTGTTCTTGACCGAGACCGCGCGGGACATCTTGGCGGTGAGGTCGCCGACCGAGGCCGGTCGGGTCCGGGTCGCGCGCGCGGGGCTCACCCAGTAGTCGGTCACCGTGCTGTGGTCGACGGTCCCGCCGTCGGCCGTGTAGGTCAGGGACTGCCGGATGGAGCCGGCCAGTTCGTTCGTGTCCGGCACGCTGGCGGCCGCTCCCGGCACGGGCACCGCCGCGGACAGCGACACGGTCGCGCTGCGCCGGCCGTTGTTGGGCAGCTTGTCGCCGTCCATGCCGCGGAAGTAGATCTCCTCGCCGAGCGTCACCGGATCGGTGCCGCCGCCCTTGCGGGTCAGGACGCGGCCGAATCCGCGCCACTGCCCGTACGTGCGGTTCTTGTCCTTGACCAGTTCGCCGTCGTCGTAGTGCCAGGCGGCGCCGCCGAGATACTCGTAGCTGGTGAGCGACGGCGGGCTCTTGCCGGTCGGGTCCTGGTCGGTGACCTGGGTGACGACGTACTTGTGGAACCAGTCCAGCTGCGGGTCCTTGTACCCGTCGCGGGTCCAGTAGACCGGATAGCACAGGCTCGTGTTGGTGGTGACGTCCTGGCTGACCGGCGCGGTGCACTCGGTGCGGTAGCCGACGCCGATGGTCTCGCCGGTCTCGGTGGTGATGGCCGAGATGCGCGGGTGGTTCATGGCCGGCGCCGCGTCGATGCCGTCGGCCCGGTTGGGCAGCTTGGTCAGGTCGAAGCTGACCGCGGGCAGGGTGATCGCGGCGGCGCCGGTGCCGGCGGTGTGCTGGATCGACGACAGCCACATCGCGGGCGTCGTGCCGTCACCGGGGTCGGGGAACGACTGGGTCAGCGCGTAGGAGTCGACGTCGGTGTAGCCCACGCCGTCGTAGATCTGGGTCGTGATGGCGTTGGTGCGCAGGCGGGTCCAGAACGTCGGCGCGTGGTTGTTGCACGTCGCGCCGGCGTTGCAGTTGAGGTCGTAGGGCGTGTCCGGCCACTTGGTCGGCGCGCTGGCGATGTTGCCGGGCGCGCACGCCGTGGCCGACTCGGTGCACCGCTCGGCCTGCGTGAAACGCACCCGCGCCGGGGCCGGGCTCGCGTACGGGCTCGGGTCGCGCAGGCCGTAGTCGGCGTGGTCGAGGTAGCCGCCCCGCACGTACTTCACGCCGGTCGTGCCCTTGTTGGCGCCGTAGTAGTTGATCTCCTGCTGGTAGTAGTAGGCCACGGCGTTGTGCCGCGGATCCACGACGTAGTCGAGGTCCCACTTCCAGCCCATGTCGCAGCCGGAGGAGGCGAACCCCGCGCTGCTGAAGCAGGGTTCGCCGGAGTGCGCGCTGTAGACCCGCTCGGTGTACGTCGAGTTCGTGGCCGGGTTGCCTGCCGCGTAGCCGGGCAGCTTGTTCAACCCGAAGAAGTACTGCACGCCGTCCTGGGTGGTGATCTTCCAGTACTCACCGCCGTGCGCGCCGTTGTCGGCGCCGGAGAGCAGCTCCACCTTGGCGCCGTTGTCGTTGGCCATCTTCCACTTGGTGGGCAGGCTCGCGTCGTAGACCAGCTCACCGGAGCCGGCGCCGAACGCCACCCGCACGATCGGCCCCGACCAGCACATGTCCGGCACCTTGGGCGCGGTGCCGGCCGGGTCGTCGGTGCACGAGCGGTACGAGCGCTCGACCGAACCCGGCGCGTAGCTCCAGCCGTCGCCGAACCCGGAGGACTGGTTGTTGGTGGCGACCTGCTCGCCGTCGACCGACTGCGAGGAGTACGACAGGGCGACGCCCGGCGTCAGGTCACCCGCGACCGGCGGGACATCGATGGGGTACGTGTAGCCGAAGTCGCCGTTGCTGCCGCCCGCGGTCCAGGTGCCGGACGGCTTCAGCGCCGTGGCGGTGTAGTCGCCCGTCGTGCCCGCCGGCGCCGCCGCGAGCGCGAACATCGTGGCGGCGCCCGCGCCGACGCCGAGCGTCGCCGACAATGCGCCGGAGGCCTTGTCCCGGCTGGTGGCCAGCGGCGTCTGGGCCTGGCAGGACGAGTCCTTGGGGCTGGTCGCCGCACACGCGGGCAGGCTCACCAGCCGCAGCCGCTGGGCCCAGTCACCGCCGTAGAGCCCGGCGATGCCCGAGGGATCGACCCAGACGCGGACCGGTCCCTCGCCGGCCTGCGCGTCGGGCGCCTTCGCCTGCAGCAGCAGGCCGTCGACGCCGGCGTCGCGGGCGGCGTCGCGATCGGCGAGGGCGATCTGCACGCGCGATGGCGAACCGGGCTCCGCGGCCACCGTGACCGGCATCGTCCCGGCCCGCACCGCCGTCGAGGCGTGCTTGGGATCCTGCGCCTCCAGCGCCCGGGACAGGTCGACCGTCGCCGTTGCGGCGGCCGGCCAGTGCACCGGCGCCGGCTGCCACCGCGGTCCCGGATCCGCCTGGTGCACGGTGACCGGCGCGGCGGCCGAGCCGTGCACGCTGGACCACTGCTGCTGGGCCGGTGGACGGATCGGTGCCGGCCGGGAGTGGACCAGCACGACCAGCGGCACGCCGATCAGGGCCGCCAGGAGTCCCGCGATTCCGCCCCAAATCGGGCGAACACGAATATGCCCGGATTTTCTTCTGCCGATCATGCTGCAAACCCCCGTGAGCGCAATATGGCCGTCCGCACGCTACGCCGACGGTCATCAATGCGGAAGTCTCGACAAACGCGGGCAGTGGTCGTATCGTCCGCCACAACATGAGACTACGGGGGATCATGATGGCCAATGTTATGGCCTTTTTTCGCCATTCCTTAGCGTCGACTATTCGGCGAGGAGTCATTTCGCTGCTCGTGGTGGCCGGCCTCACGGTGGCACCCACGAACGCCTCGGCCGCACCGGCGCCGGCGAAAGCACCTCAGGCACCGGCGTCGGCGCGGATCGACGAGCGGGCCGCCGCCGCGGCGAAGGCCCGGCTCAGCAGGCAGCCGGTGGAACTCACGTCCGGCACGACGCCGACCGAGCGGACCGTCGTCAACCCCGACGGCACGCTGACCACCGCACTGAACGCCCAGCCGGTCCGCACCCGGCGGGGCGGCGCCTGGGTGCCGCTCGACGCCACCCTGCAGCGCAACGCCGACGGCA
The DNA here is from genome assembly GCF_040682015.1 of Dactylosporangium sp. NPDC051485. Taxonomy (NCBI): domain Bacteria; kingdom Bacillati; phylum Actinomycetota; class Actinomycetes; order Micromonosporales; family Micromonosporaceae; genus Dactylosporangium; species Dactylosporangium sp. NPDC051485. The sequence continues at coordinate 69,974 of NZ_JBFAZW010000026.1, read as the reverse complement.
CCTACAGCCCGGCCGCCGCGGCGAACCCGCTGGCCATCTCCGGCGGCGGCTCCGCCGCACTGGCCAGCATGACCAGCGGCGACAGCCAGGTCGCGCTGTCCTGGCCGAACGCGCTGCCCGCACCGGAGGTCTCCGGCGCGACCGCCACCTACCGCGACGTGCTGCACGGCGTGGACCTGGTGGTGACGGCGACCGAACAGGGCGGCTTCTCGCACACCCTGGTCGTGCGCGACGCGGCCGCGGCGGCCGACCCGGCGCTGGCCAGGCTGCGCATGCCGGTGACCACGCGCCGGGCGACGGTGCGGCCGGACGGCGGCGGGATCAGCGTGGTCGACAGCCACGGCCGGACGGTCTACACCGCACCGGCGCCACAGCTGTGGGACTCCACCGCCCCGCTCACGCTGGCCGCCACGGCACCCGCGGCCCGCGACGCGGCCGGCGATCCGGCGGCGTCCAGCACGCACGAGGCGGGCTACGCGGCCAGGCGCGGCAGCGTCGGCGTGCAGGTCTCGTCCGACGCCATCACGCTGACCCCGGCACCGGAGGTCCTGCGCGGCAGCGGCGTGCACTACCCGGTCTACGTCGACCCCTCGTGGAACCCGAACTCGACGTCGAGCACCCGCAACGCCTGGACCTACGCCAACAGCTACTACGCGACGCAGTCGTACTTCAACAGCAGCGACTACGCTCGCGCCGGCTACACGGCCTTCGAATCGCCGTACTACAAGGCCCGCTCGTGGTTCCAGTTCCCGGTTCCGACGAACCTGTGGGGCGCCAGCATCATCACGGCCACCTTGCAGACGCATTCGGTTTGGTCGGCCAACAGCAGCGCCTATTGGTTCGGCGTCTACCACACCTGCGGGATCAGCAGCGGCACCACCTGGAACAGCCAGCCGTGCACCGGTGCACGCATTGATCACCGACAATTGTCTGGCAACTGGCGCAGCGACGGCAGCTACAACCCGATGGAGCACGACTTCGACGTCACCGGCGAGATCGCCGCCGCCGCTGCCGGACGCTGGTCGACCGACACCATCGGCCTGTTCAACGACACCGAGACCGACAAGTACGGCTGGCGCAAGTTCCAGAACAACCCGACGGTCGCGGTCACCTACAACTCGGTGCCCAACACACCGGGCCAGGCGGCCACCAGCCCGGCGGTCCCGTGCTACACCGGCACCGGGACGCTCGGCCAGATCGGCAACACCGCCATCACGTTCTCGGCGAACGTCAGCGATCCGGACGGCACGCAGACGCTGCTGGACGCGCAGTTCACGATCCAGGACGTGACCGCCGGCACCACCCTGGCCGCGCCGACCGTGACGGTCAGCAACAACCAACTCGCCACGGTGACCCTGGCCGCGAGCCAATTCGCCGACGGCCACACGTACGGCTGGAACGTCAGGGCGAGCGACGGCCGCGACACCGGCCCGGCCACGCCGACCTGCCAGTTCAAGGTGAACAAGCAGCAGCCGGCATCACCGGGCGTCACCTCCGCCACGTACCCGGCGGACGCCACCGGGCCGCCGATCGGCACGGCCGCGACGTTCACGTTCACGCCGCCGGCCGGGAGCGACCAGCCGATCAGCTTCGTCTACAGCCTGAACACCGTGCCGCCGGTCGCCATCCCCGGCCAGTACGGCCCGTTCGCGGGCGGCACGCTGGTCCAGGCGGCGACCACCGGCGCCACCAGCGTCTCGATCACGCCTCGGCATTTCGGGCCGAACATCCTCTACGTGTACGGCATCAACGGCGCCGGCAACGCCGGACCGGTCAGCGCGTACCGCTTCACCACCGGCGCCCCGGCCCAGCCGGCCGCGTGGGGTGACGTCAACGGCGACGGTCTGGCCGACCAGATCGCCGTCGGCACCGCCTTCCGGCCCGGCGCGTGGCTCTACCCGGGCACCGACAAGGCCGGCCATCTCGGCGCACCCGTGCAGATCGGCGCCGGCGGCACCGGCGGTGCCGGCAGCACGTCCAGCGCCACCGACTGGATCGGCGCGATCGGCAGCGCCACCGAGTTCACCGGCGACGGCGTGCAGGACCTGCTGGTCAAGCTTCCGGCCAGCGACTCCGACGGCAACGTGACGGTGCTGCCGGGAACCGGTGACGGCGCGCCGTTCGACGCGCTGCGACGCATCCGCGTCATGCTGCCGAAGGTCGACGGCAGCGCCGGCAACCAGACGGTCGACCAGGTGGTGGCCTCGCCGCTGCCCAGTGTGACCGGCTCGCCGCTGCCGGACCTCTACGTCGTGGTCGGCGACAACCTGTACCTGTACCCGCCGGGCTTCCCGCCCGGCAACTTCGAGGCGCCGATCCTGATCTCCAGCGGCTGGACCGGCCGGACGATCGCGGCGGCGGTCAACGGCACCAACCCGGCGTTGTTCGCCCGGACCGATGCGACCGGCAAGCTGGAGCTCTACACCGGCAACACGGCGGCCGGCACGCCGGCGGGCACCACACCCTCGGTCGTCTACGCCACCAGCGGCTTCGACGCGGCCGCGAACCCGGTGCTCACCGGCACCGACATCAACGCCGACGGCAAGCCCGACCTGTGGGCCGACACCCACGGCACCGCGCTCAACGCCCGGATCAACACCGGCAGCAACACGCTCGGCGCCGCGGTCGGCAACCCGCTGGGCAACCAGGGGCTGCTCAAGTCGGGGGTCGCCGGGTTCTGCGCCGACAACTCCCACGGTGCCAACACGACCGGCAACACCACGTGGGGCTGGACCTGCAACGGCGGCCAGCTGTCGCAGTTCTGGACGATGCCGGGCGACGGCACGATCCGCATCGCCGGCAAGTGCCTGGACGTGACGAGCAGCGGAACCGCCAACGGCACACTGACCTGGCTGTGGGACTGCAACGGCGGTGTCGCGCAGCAGTGGAGGCCGGGGGCGAACAACTCGCTCATCAACCCCAACTCCAACCGCTGCCTCGACATGGCGATGCCGGCGGGCAACGGCTCGGCCCTGCGGATCGAGGACTGCACCGGCACGCCGCAGCAGTCCTGGACGTTCACCGCGGGCGACCTCGGCCCGATCCGCTCGGCGTTCGCCGGCAAGTGCCTCGACAACAACACCGGCAGCATGGTCAATGGCAACCCGATCCAGCTGTGGGACTGCAACTTCGGGTACAACTCGCAGACGTGGCTCGTGCTCGGCGACGGGCAGATCCAGATGGCCGGCTTCTGCCTCGACGTCACCGGCAACGCCACGGCCAGCGGCACCCTGGTCGAGCTGTGGCCGTGCAACCACGGCGGCAACCAGCAGTGGACGATCGGCCCGAACTTCACGCTGATCAACCCGCAGTCCGGCAAGTGCCTGGACGTGCCGAACTCCACCACGGCCAACGGCACCCGCCTGCAGATCTGGGAATGCAACGGCACCAACGCCCAGAAGTGGACCGTCCACTGAGTCACCGTTGACACCAGGCACCAGAGAGGACCCAGCCCCCGGGGGCACGGTCACGGCTCGCCCAGCGCGGAGTCCTTGAGGTCCAGGGCGCGTTGCCGGCGGCGGCGGGTGGCGTCGCCGATCTCGCCGGCGTTGTGGAGCCGGTCGAGCTCGCGCAGCTCGACGGCGATGAGCTCGCGGTGCACGGCGTGCGCGGAGAGGTCGTGCTCGCCGGCGCGCTCCGGGTGCTCCTCGATGCGGTGGTTGAGGGCGCGGCGCAGGGCGGCACCGACGGCCGGGGGCACCGACCGCAGGTCCTCGAGCTCGTCGAGCCGGGCCAGGGCGGCGCGGGCGGTGCGCACGTCGGCGAGCGTGTCCTCGGCGCTGAGGGCGGACGGGCTGGCCGCGATCCCGGACCGGCGCACCAGCGGGCTGAGGGTGAAGCCCTGCACGGTGAGGGTCAGCACGATGACGGCGACGGTGATGGTGATGACCAGCGCCCGCCCGGGCAGTGCGCCGCCGGCGCTGGTGAGCAGCGGCAGGGAGAGGGCGGCGGTCAGCGGCAGCACCCCTCGGGCGCCGGCCCAGGACACCACGGCGGCGGTACGGAAGCCCGGCCGCCGCCCGGCCGGCGCGGGCAGGAACGCGGCCAGCGGCAGGACCCACAGGAACCGCACGGCGAGCAGCGTCGCGGCGACCGCGACCACCTGCCAGAGCAGCCGTGCGGGGTCGGCGGCGACGCCGGCGACGAGCCCGGGCAGGGTCAGCCCGATGACGGCGAAGACGACCGACTCGAGCAGGAAGACGACCGTGCCGTAGACGGCGTGCAGCTGCAGCCGGGTGCCCGGGTTGGTGAGGCTGGCCGACAGGCCGCCCAGGATGACGCTGGCCACCACGACGGCGGTGACGCCGGAGACGTGCGCGGCCTCGGCGGCGACGTAGGCCACGTACGGGGTGAGCAGCGCGATCACCGTCTCCAGGACCGGGTCCTCGGTGCGCCGCCGGATCACCGCGACGCAGGCCGCGACCACCGCGCCGACGGCCGCGCCGCCGCCGGCCAGCAGGACGAACTGGCCGACCGCCCGCTGCCACGACAGGGCGCCCCCGGCCACCGCCCCGGCGACCGCGACCCGGAAGAGCACGAGGCTGGTCGCGTCGTTGAAGAGGCTCTCGCCCTGCAGCAGGGTGTGCACCTTCGCCGGCAGCGGCAGCCGCCGGCCGAGCGCGGTCACGGCGACCGGGTCGGTGCTGGCCAGGATCGCGCCGAGGACGAAGGCCATGGCGGCGGGCAGGCCGGTGACCGCGGCGGCCACGACGCCGACGGCGGCGGCCGAGGCGAGCACGAGCCCGAAGGCGAGGATCGTCACGGGCCGCCAGACCCGCCGCAGCTCCCGCCAGGACAGGTCCTCCCCGGCGGCGTAGAGCAGCGGGGGCAGCACGATGAGCGAGACGAGCTGCGGGTCGATGCTGATCCGCGGCACGAACGGCAGCATCCCGGCGGCGACCCCGGCGGCCACGAGCAGCGAAGGCGCCGGCACGCTGAGCCGCCGCGCCGAGACGGCCACGACGGTGGCGAGCACGATCAGCGCCAGAACGGTCCCGACACGCTCCACGCAACGCCCTCCGGCCAGCCGACATCCCCTGCCGACCAGACTTCCCGGCGCACCACGGATAAGCCTAAACGTCGCGCGGGGCCGCCACCGAGCGGCGGTCCAGGACGAGCGTGGCGACCTCGACCCAGCGGCCGCCGCAGGCGCAGCGGCGGTAGCGCACCAGCCCCTCCGACGTCGGGTGGACCGACTCGACGGCGGCCCCCGCCGCCGCCCGCCCGCAAGCAGTGCAGTTCTCCATGCGTCAAGCGTGCTGTAATGGCCTTGTGCAATTCAACCCTTACGGCGGCACGGGCGCCTTCCTGGCCGCCGAGCTGCTGAACGCGCCCGCGCTGACGGCCCCGGCGCTGGTCCGTGCGCTGTCCGGCCTGGAGATGACCACGCACGACGTGGACGAGTCCCACGCGGCGGCGCTGGCCGCCTGGATCGAGCGAGCCCGGCCGGTCTTCGGCGAGCCGGACGAGCACCGGCAGATCGCCCTGGTCAACGGCCTGCTGGCCGAGGCCACCACCTCGGTGCGGGTGTCCAACCACGACGGCAAGGCGCCGCACCTGCACTACACGGCGGCCATCGACGACCCGGTCGAGCGGATCCGCTCGGCGATCGCCGGGGGCCTGGCCGTGGCCGTCTGCGGCGCCGGAGGCTCGCGGCTGGGCCGCTGCGGGCGGCCGGGGTGCGGCGTGGTGTACGTCGACACGTCCCGCAACGGACGCCGCCGCTTCTGCACCACCACCTGCGCGAACCGCATCAACGTGGCGGCCCACCGGGCGCGGGCGGCGCTGAGGTAGCACGGACGCCCGCGGTTGAAGGGGCCGCCCGGGGGCATCGAGCCGGGATGTCGAGCACGGGGATGACGCTGGTGACCGGGGCCGGGGGCGGGACCGGCGGCGTCGGGCGGACCGTCGTGGAGCTGCTGCGCGGGCGGGACCTCCCCGTCCGGGCGTTCCTGCACCACGACGACGGGCGGGCCGGCCCGCTGCGGTCCGCCGGGGCCGAGGTCGTCGTCGGCGATCTCACCAGCGGCGCCGACGTGGCCCGGGCGATGGACGGCTGCCGCCGGGTGTACTTCGGCATGAGCGTCTCGCCGTCCTACCTGCAGGCGACCGCCGTGGTCGGGGCCGCCGCCCGGGCGGGCGGCGACCTCGAGCTGCTGGTCAACATGTCGCAGATGACCGTGTCGCAGATGTCGCTCACCAGCACCGGCGAGTCGGCGCAGCAGCACCTGCACTGGCTCGGGGAGCAGGTCCTGGACTGGTCCGGGCTGCCGGTCGCCCACGTCCGGCCGACCGTGTTCCTCGAGAACCCGCTGTTTCGCATCCTCGCCCTCGGCACCATCCGGCGCGACGGCACGATCCGGCTTCCGTTCGGCAGCGAACGAACCTCGCCCGTCGCCGCCGCCGACGTGGCGGCCGTCGTGGCGGCGCTGCTCACCGAGGACCGCAAGCCCGACGTCTACGAGCTGACCGGGCCGCGGGCGCAGCGCATCGACGAGTTGGCCGCCGACCTGACGACGGCCCTCGGCCGGCCGGTGCGGTACGTGGACGTCGACTACGACGAGTGGGTGCGGCACGACCTCGAGCCGCTGGGCCTGCCCCAGCACGTCGAGCAGCACGTCGCCACGATGGCGCGCCTGCACGCCGAGGGCCGCTACGACCGGGAGACGGACACGGTGCGGCGGCTCCTCGGCCGCCCACCGGCCACCGCCAGCGACGTGTTCAGCGGCTGGCTCGCCGCGCCCGGCGGGCCGTGAGGCTTTTTTCGGGATTTGGTGTAAGTGGCATGCAAAGCCGTGGAACAAGGCCGAACGGCGGATCACAGCGGTCGATCTCTGTGCGAGCATCCACCCGTGGAGACGATCGCCGTGTCGTTCGAGGGGCCAGGAGCCGGGGCCGGACCGCTGACCTGGGGGCAGCTCCAGGTGTGGGCGGCGATGGTGGAGACCGACTCGTCGATGAGCATGGGTGGCGCGATCGCCGTCGGCGACGGGCGCACCACCGAGGACATCGCCGCGGAGATGCGGTTCTTCATGGGCCGCTACGCCGCGATGCGCACCCTGTTGCGCTTCGACGCCGACGGCGAGGTGACTCAGGAGGTCTTCGGCACCGGCGAGGCCTTCCTGCATGTTCTGGACGTCGGCGGCGGGGAGGACCCGTCGGCCGCCGCCGAGACCCTCGCCGCCCGGTGGCGCGAGCGCAAGTTCGACTACGAGACCGAGTGGCCGCTGCGGATGGCCGTGGTCCGCCAGGACGGCGCCGTCACGCACGTCGTCGCGCTCGTCTGCCACATCGCCTCCGACCTCGGCGGCATGACGGTGATGATGCGCGAGCTGGCCGAGCGCGACCCGCGCACCGGCGCGCCGGCCGGCCCGTACGAGGCGCCGCAGCCGCTGGACCTGGCCCGCCAGCAGCGGGAGCCGGCGCTGGCCCGGCAGACCGCGGCGGCGATGCGCTACTGGGAGGGGCACCTGCGGGCCATCCCCGCCAGCATGTTCCGCGGGCCGGTCGACCGCGGCGAGCCTCGCTTCCGGCAGCTGCGCTGGCAGTCCCGCGCCCTGCACCTGGCCTCCGGCGCGCTGGTGGACCGGCTCGGGGCCGACCCGGCGTGGGTGCTGCTGGCCGCGTTCGCCGCCGCCTTCGACCGGGTGCAGCCGGGCAGCGGGCCGCTGGTGGCGATCACCATCGTCGGCAACCGCTTCCGGCCCGGGCTGCGCGACGTGGTCAACCCGGTCACCCAGGACGGCCTGTGCGTGCTCGACGTGGCCGGGGCGGAGCCGGCCGAGGCGGTCGCGCGGGCGCGGACGGCGTCGATGAGCGCGTCCAAGTACGCCTACTACGACCCCCAGGCCCGGGCCGCGCTCACCGAGCGGCTCATCCGCGAGCGGGGCGAGCACCTGGACCTCACCTGCATCTACAACGACCGCCGCACGGCCGCCCGCACGGCCACGGTGCCCGGCCCGGACTCGATCCGCGCGGCACTGGGCGAGACGGCCGAGCTGTCGGAGGAGCCGCTGCGGTTCCTGGGCCCCAAGCTGTTGGTGATCGTCGAGGACGTCGCGGACGTGGTACGCCTCATCGCCGCCGTCGACACCCGCCATCTGTCCCTTGTGGACCTGCGCGCGATGCTGCAGGAGATGGAGGACTTCGCCGTCGGCGCGGCCCTGCACACCGTCGCCTCGTAAAGGACCGACTACACCCGGAACTGGTCGACCAGGACGCGCAGCTCGCGGCTCATCGCCGAGAGCTCCTCGGCCGCCGCGCGGGTGTCCTCGACCCCGCCGGTGGTGACCCGGGCCGCCTCGGAGATGGTGGAGATGTCGGCCGCGATGTCGGCCGAGCCGGCCGCGGCCCCGGAGATGTTGCGGCTCATCTGGTCGGTGGTGGCGGTCTGCTCCCGCACCGCCGCCGCGATCGTGGTCTGGTAGTCGCCCAGCCGCCCGGTGATCTCCACGATCCGGTTGATCGCCTCGGTCGCCGCCGACGTGTCGGCCTGGATGCTCTGCACCTTGCCGGCGATGTCCCCGGTCGCCCGGCCCGTCTCCTGGGCCAGCTCCTTGACCTCGTTGGCCACCACCGCGAAGCCCTTGCCGGCCTCCCCGGCCCGGGCCGCCTCGATGGTCGCGTTGAGCGCCAGGAGGTTGGTCTGCTCGGCGATGTCGGTGATCACCTTGACCACGTCGCCGATCTGCCGGCTCGAGCCCGACAGCCGGCCGATGACGTCGATCGCCGACTGGGTCAGCTCGGCCGTCTGGCCGCCGATCCGGGCCGCCTCGGCCGCGGTGCCGGAGATCTTCTGGATCGAGGCGCTCATCTCCTCCGCCCCCGCGGCGACCGTCTGCACGTTGCCGGAGACCTCGCCGGCCGAGGCGACGATCCGGCCGGACTGCGCCGAGGTCTGCTGGGCGCTGGACATGATCCGGCTGGACGTCTCGGTGAGCCGGTCGCTGGCCACCGCCACGGTCGAGGCCGAGCCGCTGATCGCCCGGACCGTCCCGGCGATCTTGTCCACGAACTGGTTGAACGAGCGGCTGACCGCGGTGAACTCGTCGTGGCCGGCGACCGCGAGGCGGCGGGTCAGGTCGCCCTCGCCCTCGGCGATGTCGGCCAGCCGGTCGCCGAGGGCCCGCAGCGGCCGCACCACCGACAGGGTCAGCGCCGAGGCGAGCACGATCGACAGCAGCAGCGCGACGGTGCCGACGATGTTGGCGGTACGGCTGGTGCCGGAGGCGGTCGAGCGGGCCGAGCGCTGCGCGTCGACGGCCTGCGCCTGGGCGTCGCGCAGCAGCTGGTCGACGGGGTCGGCGATGCGCGAGTACACCTCCAGCCCCTCGCCGGCGACCAGGTCGTTGGCCGCCGCGGGCGTGCCGGCCCGGAAGGCCGCGATGATCCGGTCGTCGAGGGCCCGGTAGTCGGCGAACGCGGTGCGGATGGCCCGGACCGAGGACTGCTCGCCGGCCTCCAGCGGCAGCGCGGCCATGGCGTCGAGCTCGCCGTCGAAGTCCTGCATCGACTCCAGGAACGCCTTGCGCGTCTCGGCGCTGTCCTCGGCCGCCCCGGCCACGCCGCGGGTGATGTCCAGGGCGTAGCCGGCCTGCCAGCCGGACACGTCGGTGATCCGGAACTTCAGCTGCTCGGCCGCGTCGAGCTGGGCCTGGGTGGCCGACAGGTGCGCGGCGGTGTCGCGGGTGCCGCGGGAGGCCGAGATGGCCGCGAGCCACATCGCCACCACGCACAACGACAGGACCAGGAACCCGATGACCAGCCGCGTCGTGACCCGCGTACGCCGGAGTACCTCCATGATCGGCTCATCGGCACCCCGGCGGGACCCCCGAGGAAAATCAGGGAATCGCGTCGGCGAGGACGTTGGCCACGGCCACCCGGGCCGGGTCCGGGTTGGCCCAGCGGCACCTGCACGGCCGGCCGGGCCTCACCCGGCCCGCTGCGACAATGACCGGGTGAGACGTGCCTCGACCGGCCTCGTGGTGGCCGTGGCCGGCCTCGGCCTGGCCACGTGCGTGCTGGAGCCGCTGCGCGGGCACCTGTCGCTCGCCTCGGTGGCGCTGCTGTTCCTGGTGCCCGTCGCCGCGGCCGCGATGACCGGCGGGCCGTGGCCGGCGATCGGGGCCGCGGTGGCCGCCGACGCGCTGGTCAACTTCTTCTTCGTGCCGCCGTACCACACGCTGCGCGTCGCCAGCACGGACAACGCGATCGTGCTGGTGGTGTACGTCCTCGTCGCCGCCGCGGTCGCGGTGGCCATGGACGTGGTGGCCCGGCAGCGGGCCGCGGTCGCCCGCCGGGAGGTCGAGTCGCGGCTGCTCGCCCAGCTCGGCGCCGCCCCGGCGGCCGGCGACGCGCTCGCCGGCATCCTGGCCCAGGTGCGCGACGCCTACGGGATGGACGCCGTCGCCCTGGTCGAGGACAGCACCCCGGTCGCGGCCGTCGGCGAACTCCCGGACGGTGCCCCGGCTCTCAGCATCGCCGCCGGGCCGGGGATGCGGCTGGACGCCTGGGGGCCGGCCCTCCTCGCCGAGGACCGGCAGACCCTCGGCCGGCTGGCCGCGGCGGCCGCCCGGCTGCGCGAGCGGCAGCACCTCGCCGACGAGGCGGCCCGCGCCCGCGAGCTGGCCGAGGTCGACCGGCTGCGCACCGCCCTGCTCGACGCGGTCAGCCACGACCTGCGCACGCCGCTGGCCGGGATCAAGGCGGCCGCGTCCAGCCTGCGCCAGCACGACGTGCGGTGGAGCCCGCAGGACCACGACGACCTGCTGGAGACCATCGAGGACGCCACCGACCGGATGACCGCCCTCGTCGAGAACCTGCTGTCGCTGAGCCGGCTGCGGGCCGGGGTGCTGTCCGCCACGCCGGAGCCGACCGCGCTGGACGCCGTCGCCGCCGGGGCTGTGCTGCAGCTGCCCGACCACGCCCGGGTCGCCGTCGACGTCCCCGACGACCTGCCGCTCGCCGTGGCCGACCCGGGCCTGCTGGAGCGCGTGGTGGCCAACCTGGTCGCCAACGCCCTGGCCGCCGCCCCGCACGTGCGCATCACCGGGGAACCTTCGGGCGACCGCGTGCGGCTCCTGGTCGCCGACGACGGCCCCGGCATCTCGGCCGCCGACCGGGCCACCATGTTCGAGCCGTTCCAGCGCCGCGGCGACCGCGGGCATGGCCAGGGCCTCGGGCTGGGCCTGGCCATCGTGCGCGGCTTCACCGAGGCGATGGGCGGCACGGTGACCGCCTCTGACACCCCCGGAGGAGGACTGACCATGACCGTGGAGCTGCTCGCCGTCGCGTGGGACGACGCGTGAGCGAGGTCCTCGTCGTCGACGACGACGAGCCGCTGCTGCGCACGCTGCGGCTCAACTTCGCCGCCCGCGGCTACCAGGTGCAGACCGCCACCAGCGCCGCCGCCGGGCTGGCCGCCGCCGCGAGTCACCCGCCCGACCTCGTCGTGGTCGACCTCGGCCTGCCCGACGGCGACGGGCTCGACGTGGTGACGGGCATCCGGGGGTACAGCACCGTGCCCATCATCGTGCTGTCGGCCCGCCACGGCGGCCCGACCACGGTAGCCGCCCTGGACGCCGGCGCCGACGACTACGTCACCAAGCCGTTCGGCATGGACGAGCTGCTGGCCCGGATCCGCGCGGCGCTGCGGCGGGCCGCGCCGGCCCCGGCCACCCCGGTGCTGCAGACCTCGTCGTTCCGCCTGGACCTGTCGGCGAAGCAGGCCACCGGACCGGACGGCCGGCCGGTGCGGCTCACCCCGACCGAGTGGCACCTGCTGGAGGTCCTGGCGCGGCACGCCGGGCAGCTGGTCGAGCACCGCACGCTGCTGCGGGAGGTGTGGGGGCCGAAGTACGAGCAGGAGACCAACTACCTGCGGGTCCACTTCGCCAACCTGCGGCGCAAGCTGGAGCCCGACCCGGCCCGGCCCCGCCACATCCGGACCGAGCCCGGCATCGGCTACCGCCTCGAGCCCTGACCCGCGCCAGGTTACGGTTGCCGATATGTGTCGGTGACCGTAGGCTGCCCGCATGACCGCCATGCGGGAACCGACGTTTCTCATCCTGACCGCGCTCGCGGCCGGGACACTGCACGGATATGGGCTGATCCAGGAGGTCAGCGAGCTGTCGCGGGGCGAGGTCGTGCTCGGCGCGGGGACGCTCTACGGGGCGCTGGACCGCCTCGCCGAGCAGGGCCTCATCGCCGTCGACCGCGACGAGGCCGTCGACGGCCGCCTGCGCCGGTACTACCGCCTGACCGACGAGGGCGCCGCGGCCCTGGCCACCGAGGCCGAGCGGCTGCGCCGGCACGCCGCGGCCGCCGTCGACCGTCTCCGCGGCCGCTCCGGCCTCGCCTTCGGCGGGGCGAGCACGTGAGCCGTCCGGAGACGGCCGCGAACCAGGGACACGGTGTCGCGGAGGTGGGCGTGAGCGGTCCGGAGCGCAGCGGAGGGGCCGCAAACCAGGGACACAGAGTCGCACGACGCCACCGGAGCGCAGCAGAGGTGGCGTCATGAGCCCGCTGCACCGCCGCTACGGGCGGCTGATGCTGGCCTACCCACGCGCGTACCGGCGCACGCACGGCGCCGAGATCCTCACCACGCTCATGGACGCCGCCGGCCCCGATCGCTCCCGGCCCACCGCCACCGAGGCCCGCGACCTGCTGCTCGGCGGCCTGCGGCAGCGCTTCCGGCTGCCGGTCGGCCGGCTGATCGTCGTGGCCGCGGTGCTCGCCGCGCTCACCGTGGGCGCCCTCGGCGCGGGCGCCGGATCGGCGCTGGGCTGGACCGCCGCCCAGCGCCCGCCCACCGACGCGGCCATCGCCGAGATCGCCGGGCTGGCGCTGGGCGAGCCGGTGCGCCCCGACGTCTCGCGGCAGCCGGAGGAGCACGGGCTGACCTACCAGATCCTGATCGGCACCGCGCGGCAAGGGGCCGGGTCGTGGTCGGCCGAGCAGGCCACGGACCGGCTGCGGGCCGCCGGTTGGACGGTGCGGCCGGCCCGGCTCATGCCGGCCGAGATCTCGTACTCGGACGCGGGTGGTGTCACCCGCTGGACCGGGGAGTCGGTCGACCTCGTCGCGCAACGCGACGGCCTGGTGCTGGACGTGAGCGTCACCCAGTCCCCGGGCCGCGGGAACAACGCGATCCTGTCGATCGAGCCGGCCGAACCCGCGCCGGTGCTGCCGCTCACCATCCTCGGCGCCGTGGCCGGCCTGATCGCCGGCTGGCTGCTCACCGCCCGGGTCGGCTACCGGCTGCGCCGCGCGGAGCCGTGGCAGCGGTTCTCGATCGCCGGTGTGGCGCTCGTCGCCGGGCTGCTGCTCGCGCCGCTGACGCTGCGCTCCTGGTTCATCACCGGGTGGGCGGTCACCGCCGTGACCGGGTCCGGGCCGCACGGGCTCGGCGGGCGGCCGCTGCTGGGTGCGTACACGGCCTATGTGGACTCCGCGGTCCCGGTCCTGCTCGCCGCCGGCGGGCTGCTCCTCGCGGCCGTGGCCGTGGTCCTGGCCCTGCTGACCCGCCCGGCCGCGGGTCCGGCCGAGCCCGAGGCGGCCGCGTAGCTCACGCGCCTGGCCCTGCTGGCCCGCCCGGCCTCGGGCCCGGCCGAGCCCGAGGCGGCCGCGTAGCTCACACGCCCGGCCCTGCTGACCCGCCCGGCCTCGGGCCCGGCCGAGCCCGAGGCGGCCGCATCGCTCACGCGCGGGGCAGGGTCAGGGTCATCGTCAGGCCGCCGCCCGGGGTGGGCTCCGGGACCAGGCTGCCGCCCATGGCCTCGGCCAGGCCCCGGGACAGGGCCAGGCCGAGGCCGACCCCGGTGGCGTTGTCGCGGTCGCCGAGGCGCTGGAAGGGCTGGAAGACCCGGTCGTGGTCGGTGGCCGGCAGGCCGGGGCCGTGGTCGACGACCCGGACCTCGACCTGGCCGGCGTGCTCGCTCGCGCTCACCGTGGGCGGGCTGCCCGGCGGGCTGTAGCGCAGCGCGTTGGCAAGCACGTTGACCAGGATCCGCTCCAGCAGGCCCGGGTCGGCGCTCACCTCCGGCAGCGTCTCCGGCAGGTTGATCGCGATGGCGGCGTCGAGGTCGTCGGCGGCCCGGGGCAGCGCGTCGGCCAGATCGACCGGCCGCACGACGAGGGCCAGGGCGCCGGCCTGCAGCCGGGACATGTCGAGCAGGTTCTCCACCAGCCGGGCGAGCCGGTCCAGGGACTCCTCGGCGGTGGCCAGCAGTTCGGCCTCGTCCTCGACCGAGAACTGCACGTCGGGGCTGCGCAGGCTGCCGACCGCGGCCTTGGCCGAGGCGAGCGGGGTGCGCAGGTCGTGGCTGACCGCGGACAGCAGCGCGGTGCGCAGCCGGTCGACCTCGGCCAGGGTGCCGGCCTGAGCGGCCCGCTCGGCCAGCCGCCGCTGGCGCAGCGCGATCGCGGCGTGCGCGGCGAACGCCTCGACCAGCCGGCGGGCCTCGGCCGGCAGCGGGTGCCCGCGCAGCACCAGGGCGACGTCATCGTCGACCGGGACCTCGGTCTCGCCGTCGGACGGGCTGGCGCTCGGATGCCCGCCGACCGACGCGGCCGTGCGCCACGGGGCGTGTTCCCCCTCGCGCTCCAGGAGCGTGACGGCGGTGAGGCCGAAGGACTCCCGGACCCGTTCGAGCAGCGCCTCGAGGGGGTTGTCGCCGTGCAGCACGCTGCCGGCGAGGGTGGCCAGGGTCTGCGCCTCGGCCGAGGCGCGGGCGGCGTCGCGGGCCCGGCGGGCCGCCCCGTCGACGACGGTCGCCACGGCGACGGCGACGAACACGAAGGCGACGAGGGCGAAGACGTTCTCCCGCTCGGCGATCGTGAGCCGGTACAGCGGTGGCGTGAAGTACCAGTTGAGCACAAGAAATCCGCCGATGGCGCAGAGCAGGGCGGGCAGCAGGCCGCCGAGCAGCCCGGCGCCCACGGCCAGGACCAGGTAGGCCAGGATGTCGCTGGGCAGCGACATGTCTGTGCGTGTGGCGTCGAGCACGACGGTGAGCAGCGGCAGGCCGGCCAGCCCGAGGACCAGGCCGGCGATGCGGCGGCGCAGGTCCAGGCCGCCGCGGCCGGCTCGCCAGGCGAACCGGCGGGCCTCCTCGTGACTGACGAGGTGCACGTCGATCGAGCCGGACGCGGCGGTGGTGGTGACGCCGACGCCGGGCGAGAAGATCTGGGCGAGGCGGCCGCGGCGGCTGGCGCCGAGGACGAGCTGGGTGGCGTTGACGCCGCGGGCGAAGTCGAGCAGGGCCCGCGGCACGTCGGCGCCGAGCACCTGGTGGTAGGTGCCGCCGAGCGACTCGACCAGCAGCCGCTGGCGGGTCAGGTTGGCCGGGTCGGCGCCGGCCAGCCCGTCGCCGCGGACCACGTGCACGGCCAGCAGGTCGGCCGCCTTGCTGCGGGCCGCCACCCGGGCCGCCCGGCGGATCAGCGTGTCGCCCTCGGGGCCGCCGGTGAGCGCCACCACCACCCGCTCCCGGGCCTCCCACGTCTTGTCGATGGCGTGCTCGGCCCGGTAGCGCTCCAGTTGCTCGTCGACCTTGTCGGCCAGCCAGAGCAGGGCCAGCTCGCGCAGGGCGGTGAGGTTGCCGACCCGGAAGTAGTTGCCGAGCGCCGCGTCGATCTTCTCGGGCCGGTAGATGTTGCCGTGGGCCATGCGGCGGCGCAGGGCCTCCGGCGTCATGTCGACGAGCTCGATCTGCTCGGCGCGGCGCACGACGACGTCGGGGACGGTCTCGCGCTGGGGGACGCCGGTGATGGACTCGACGACGTCGTTGAGGGACTCGAGGTGCTGGACGTTGACGGTGGTGAGCACGTCGATGCCGGCGGCGAGCAGGGTGTCGACGTCCTGCCAGCGTTTGGCGTGCCGGCCGCCCGGGATGTTGGTGTGGGCGAGCTCGTCGACGAGGGCGACCTCGGGGTGGCGGGCCAGCACGGCGTCGAGGTCCATCTCGGTGAACTGGCTGCCGCGGTACTGCACCGGCTTGCGCGCCACGACCTCCAGCCCGTCGAGCATCGCCTCGGTGAAGGGGCGGTCGTAGGTCTCGACCAGGCCCACGACCACATCGGTACCACGCTCCAGCCGGCGCCGCCCCTCCTCCAGCATCTTGTAGGTCTTGCCGACCCCGGGCGCGGCGCCGAGGTACACCCGCAGCGTCCCGCGCGTCGCCATCGTCAGCTCCCGTCCAGCGCGAGGTTGAGCCGCAGGACGTTGACCCCGGGCTCTCCCATGAATCCGAGCGTACGGCCGTCGGTGTGCTCTGCCACGAGCCTGCGCACCCGCTCCTGCGGCAGGTGGCGGGCCGCCGCCACCCGCGGCACCTGCAGCTCGGCGTAGGCGACGCTGATGTGCGGGTCGAGGCCGCTGCCACTGGCCGTCACCGCGTCGGCGGGCACCACCGGCTTGCCGGGCGCGCCGCCGCGCGCGGGGGTGACGACGCCGCCGCTGTAGTCCTCGCCGGGCTTGGCGCACTCGACGGTGACCCCTTTCCAGGTGGTGACGAACGGCGTCGCCGGGCAGGCCTCGTTGACGCTCACGGCGCGGGTCACGGGACCGGTGGCGCCGTTGCGGTGGTAGACGGCGAGGACCGCGCCGACGCCGCCCGGGGTGCAGAAGGGCCGGGATCCGTCGACGCCCTCGAGCTCCCCGACGCTCTTGCTACGGCCGCAGACCTGCGTGAGCAGACTTGGCTTGCCGGGGCTGTCCACGACGTTCTCGGGACCGAGGTTGCTCGCCGAGGTCGACGTCGGGTTGTAGCCGTTGCCGGCGGCGGAGGGGCGGGACTGGAAGTACTGCCGCAGCGGGTTGCCCTGCGCGTCGGTGAAGGACTGGCCGATGAGGGCGCTGCCGACGGGTTTGCCGTCCCTGGTGGCGAGGGAGCCGTCGGCGTGGCCGGCCAGGCCCGGGATGCGGGCGACGGCGACCATGAGCAGCGGGTAGGCGAGGCCGAGCACGATGGTCAGCACGACCAGGGCGCGCAGGGCGGCGAGGTGCTGGGCGAGCCAGGCTGGCAGGCGCATCAGGAGATCCCCGGGATGTTCATGATGATGAGGTCGATGATTTTGATGCCGATGAACGGCACGATGATCCCGCCCAGGCCGTAGACCAGCAGGTTGCGGCGCAGCATCGCCGCCGCGCTGGACGGCCGGTAGCGCACGCCGCGCAGGGCGAGGGGCACCAGGGCGACGATGACCAGGGCGTTGAAGACGACCGCGGACAGGATCGCCGAGGTCGGCGAGTGCAGCCGCATGATGTTGAGCGCGTCCAGTCCGGGGTAGATCGCGGCGAACATCGCCGGGATGATCGCGAAGTATTTGGCGATGTCGTTGGCGATGGAGAACGTGGTCAGCGCGCCGCGGGTGATGAGCAGCTGCTTGCCGATCTCGACGATCTCGATGAGCTTCGTCGGGTCGGAGTCCAGGTCGACCATGTTGCCGGCCTCTTTCGCCGCCGACGTGCCGGTGTTCATCGCCACGCCGACGTCGGCCTGCGCCAGGGCGGGAGCGTCGTTCGTGCCGTCGCCGGTCATCGCGACGAGCTTGCCACCGGTCTGCTCCTGCTTGATGAGCGCCATCTTGTCCTCAGGCGTGGCCTCCGCCAGGAAGTCGTCGACCCCGGCCTCCTCCGCGATGGCCCTGGCCGTGAGCGGGTTGTCACCGGTGATCATCACCGTGCGGATGCCCATCCGGCGCATCTCGTCGAACCGCTCCCGCATGCCCCGCTTCACCACGTCCTTGAGGTGGATCACGCCGAGGGTGCGGGCCGGGCGGCCCTCGACGCGCTCGGCCACCACCAGCGGCGTGCCGCCCATCGTCGACACCGCGTCCACAATGGACCCGACCTCGTTGGTCGGGTGGCCGCCGTGCTCGCGCACCCATTTCATCACCGCGGTCGCGGCGCCCTTGCGGACCTCGCGGCCGTCGATGTCCACGCCGGACATGCGGGTCTGGGCGGTGAACGGCACCCACGTGGCGCCGGTGACGTCGCGCTCACGCAGCCCGTGGTGCTCCTTGGCGTACACCACGATGGAACGGCCCTCGGGGGTCTCGTCGGCGAGCGACGAGAGCTGCGCCGCCTCCGCCAGCTCCTCGATGCCGACGCCCTCGACCGGCAGCAGGTCGCCCGCCTGCCGGTTGCCCAGCGTGATCGTGCCCGTCTTGTCCAGTAGCAGCGTGTTGACGTCGCCGGCCGCCTCGACCGCGCGGCCGGACGTGGCCAGGACGTTGCGCTGCACGAGCCGGTCCATGCCGGCGATGCCGATCGCGGACAGCAGCGCCCCGATCGTGGTCGGGATGAGGCAGACCAGCAGCGAGACCAGCACGATGCCAGTCACGCCGTCGGCGTTGAGCGCGGCGCTATCGGGCGCGAATGCCTGCACCGCCTTGCTGTAGATGGCCAGGGGCTGCAGCGTCGCGACGGCCAGCAGGAAGATGATCGTCAGCGACGCCAGCAGGATGTTCAGCGCGATCTCGTTCGGCGTCTTCTGCCGGTTCGCCCCCTCGACCAGGGAGATCATCCGGTCGATGAAGGACTCCCCCGGCTTCTGGGTGATCCGCACGACGATCCGGTCGGAGAGCACCTTGGTGCCGCCGGTGACCGCGGACCGGTCGCCGCCGGACTCGCGGATGACCGGCGCCGACTCGCCGGTGATGGCCGACTCGTCGACGGAGGCGATGCCCTCGATGACGTCGCCGTCGCCCGGGATGACCTGGCCCGCCTCGACGACCACGACGTCGCCCAGCCTGAGCTCGCTCGCCTTGACGGTGGTGCCGTCCGGGCGGTACGCCACGGTGTCCTGCTTGGCCTTGCGCAGCGTGGCCGCCTGGGCCTTGCCCCGCCCCTCGGCGACCGCCTCGGCCATGTTGGCGAAGAGCACGGTCAGCCACAGCCACACGGTGATGACCCAGGCGAACACGCTCGGGTGGGCCACCGCCAGGACGGTGGTGAAGACCGAGCCGACCTCCACCAGGAACATGACCGGGTTGCGCCACAGCGTCGCCGGATTGAGCTTGCGCAGCGCGTCCGGAGCGGACCGCCACATCTGTGCCGGGTCCAGCAGACCCCCGGCGATCCTGCGCGGCGTCGGGGTGGTCATCGGATGCCTTCCGCGAGCGGGCCGAGCGCGACGGCCGGCAGGTAGGTGAGCAGCACGACGATGACCGTGACGGCCACCACCATGCCGATGAAGAGGGGTTGGTACGTCTTGAGCGTCCCCGCCGACGCCGGCACCGGCTGCTGCCGGGCGAGCGAGCCGGCCAGGCCGAGGACGAGGACGATCGGCAGGAACCGGCCCAGCAGCATGCACAGGCCCAGCGCGGTGTTGTAGAACGCGGTGTTCGCGCTGATGCCCGCGAACGCCGAGCCGTTGTTGTTCGACGCCGAGGTGAAGGCGTAGAGCACCTCGGACAGGCCGTGGGCGCCCGGGTTGGCCATCGACGAGCGGGCCGCGGCGGACCCCATCGCGATCGCCGTGCCGACCAGCACCAGCGCCGGGGTCGTCAGCAGGTACAGCGACGCGAACTTGATCTCCCGCGCGCCGATCTTCTTGCCCAGGTACTCGGGCGTGCGACCGACCATGAGCCCGGCCACGAAGACCGTGATGACGGCCAGGATCAGCATGCCGTACAGCCCGGAGCCCACGCCGCCGGGAGCGACCTCGCCGAGCATCATGTTCAGCATCGTCACCATGCCGCCGAGCGCGGTGTACGAGTCGTGGAACGAGTTGACCGCGCCCGTGGACGTGAGCGTCGTGGCCGCCGCGAACGTCGCCGACTGGGGCACGCCGAAGCGGGTCTCCACCCCCTCCGTGGCCGCGCCCGCCGCGGCCGGCACGGTGCCGCCGTGGTGCAGCTGCAGCGCGTTGAGCGCGATCACGCTGCCGATCGCGAGGATCGCCATGATGCCGGCGATGGCCAGGCCCTGCCGCTTGTCGCCGACCATGCGGCCGAAGACGCGGGGCAGGCTGAACGGGATCAGCAGGATCAGGAAGATCTCGAACCAGTTGGTCCAGCCCGTCGGGTTCTCGAACGGATGGGCGCTGTTGACGTTGTAGAAGCCGCCGCCGTTGGTGCCGAGTTCCTTGATGACCTCCTGCGAGGCGACCGGCCCGCCGGTCACGTGCTGGGCGGCACCGGCCAGGGTGGTCGCGCCGGTGCCGCCGGACAGGTTCTGCACCACGCCCCCGGCGATGAGCACGACCGCGCCGACGACGGCGACCGGCAGCAGAATCCGCACGCTGACGCGGACCAGGTCGACCCAGAAGTTGCCGAGCTGGTCCGTCCTCGACCGCGCGAACCCCCGCACCAGCGCGAGCGCCACCGCGACGCCGACCGCGGCCGAGGTGAAGTTCTGCACCGCCAGGCCGGCCATCTGGACCAGGTGACCCATCGTGGCCTCGCCCGAGTACGACTGCCAGTTCGTGTTCGTCACGAAGCTCACGGCCGTGTTCCACGCCTGGTCCGGCTTCACCGGGTCGAACCCGAGGCTGAGCCACAAATGGTTCTGGACGCGCTGGAAGAGGTACAGGAACAGGATCGACACCGCCGAGAAGGCCAGCACGCTGCGGGCGTAGACGCCCCAGGACTGCTCGCCGTCCGGGTTCACCCCGGTCGCGCGGTAGAGCACCTTCTCCGCGCGCAGGTGCCGGGCCGAGGTGACGGCCCGGTACATGAGGTCGCCGAAGGGCCGGTGCACCAGGACCAGGGCCGCGATCAGGGAGAGGATGAACAGCACGCCGGCCGTTGTCTGACTCATCAGAACCGTTCCGGGAAGAGGAGCGCGGCGATCAGGAAGACGGTCATCGCGACCGCGAGGACGAGGCCGGCGAGGTTCTCGGCGTTCACAGCCGCTCCACCGCCCGCACCGCCAGGCCGAGGACCACGAAGGCCGCGATCGTCAGCAGTACGAACACCACATCAGCCACCGGGGGTGCCTCCTTCGTCGTGCACTGGGACGCACGGCGTTCACCGCGACCAAGGGCAAGTCAAGGCCGCGTGGATTCGGCCGCCCAGGCACGTTGACGAAATCCCTACGCGGAGCCTCGATTTCTTGACGCGTTCTTGGCGCCGGTTGGAGTCCTCCGTCACACGGCGCCGCCGAAGCCCGGCCTTGCTGATCGTCTTCGTTAGGCTCCCCGCATGCTTCGCAGCGCCCGCCTACGGCGCGATCCCGGCCCGCCGCCGCCCGACGCACACGCGGTGGCCGCCGGCCACGACACCCGGCTGCTGTCCCACGGCGCCCGCCGCCCCCGCTCGGTCCTGCTGCTGCACGGCTACACCCACTCCCCGGCCCAGCTCGACGGCCTGGCCGAGCGCTTCTTCGCCCGCGGCTACAACGTGCTGGTCCCCCGCGCCCCCGGCCACGGCCTGACCGACCCGGACGCGCACGCCACCGTGACCGCGCCCGCCCTGCTCGGCTACGCCACCGCGGCGCTGGACCGCATCGCCGAGCTGGGCGAGGAGACCGGCGTCGTGGGCGTCTCCGCGGGCGCGGTGCTGGCCACCTGGCTGGCGGCGTTGCGCCCCGGCGTCGTGCGCCGCCTGCTCGTCCTCGCCCCGCTCTTCGCCCCGCACCCGGGCCAGGTGCCGGCCGCGGTCCGCGTGCCGCTGCAGGTGCTCTACGGGCTGCGGGCGCTGCCGGACCGCCGCAACGCCCGCGGCTACTCCTACCGGGCCGTCGCCCAGTACCTGCGGATCGTGGCCAGCTACCCCTCCGTCTTCCCGGCGGACGGCGTGCGGCACGTGGCCGCGGTCCTCTCCCCCGGCGACACCACGGTCGACCCGCGGGCGGCCTTCGACCTGCCGGCCCGGCTGGCCCGGTCGGCCGGCGCGACCCTGCGGCTGGACACCCTGCCGGCCGGCCTGGGCCTGGCCCACGACATCATCTCGGCCCACCGCCTCGGCCCGCACGCGCCGGTGCTCAACGAGCGCTACGTCGAGCTCTACGAGGACACCTACCGGTAGCTACGCCACTGCCCGGCATGCTGCCCCAGACGGCCAGGGCGGGCACGGCCGCGCCCGCCCGGCGTCGGCGTCACCGTGAGTGCTCGGCGAAGACCGAGCGCCATGCCTCTTCGCGGTCCGGCTCGCCGGCGTCGGACGGCGGGATGTCCCGGCCCCGCTGCAGGAGGCTGCCCGGGCCGAGCAGGTCCGCGCGCCAGGTCACGAACCGCCCGCGCAGGTCGTCGTGGCACCGGGCGCTCCAGGCCCACAGCCAGTCGACCATGTCGTCGGCGAGGTGCAGGCGGCGGGCCGGCATGCCGCCGCGGGCGAAGTTGACCAGGAAGATCTCGAACGCCGCCGCGTCGCGCAGCTGGGCGCAGTAGGCCGCGCCCTGGGTGCCGATCATGAAGGCGGTGCGGCCGACCAGGCGGGCCACGTTCTCGGCGGTGGGCGGGACGCCGCCGGTCGTGAGCAGTTCCATGAAGTAGACCGGGTACAGCACTGGCACGTCGCGCGGGGCCGGGTACGCCATGGCGCTCAATTATCGGCAGGGGCGAAGCGGATTCGGGCGTACCAACGGGCCGACCGAGCCTCCGAACGCCCTACGCCGCTGTGCGGCCCGGCACTCCGGTCACCCGAGACGGGGCAGCGGCGGGCGGCGCGGGCGTGTAGCTTGCCGCGCGTGAACGGCAAGATTGCGGCCGGTGTGGCCGCGGCGCTGGTGGCGGGTTGTTGCGGTTTTGCGCTGTACCGCCACTTCGTCCCGAATCATCACGCGTCCGGCGACAAGGGGTGTGTGGTGGACGCGGCCAAGGCGGGCCAGCTGCGGCCCGGTCGGTGCGCCGACTCGCACCAGGCCGAGCTCGTCGACTTCTTCTACCCGGACGGGGCGCGGGAGGGCTGTCACCGGTCGGCCGAGGAGTTCCTGGGCGGGCCGCTCGCCGACTCCCAGGTCGAGCTGGATCTGCTCGACTACGTGCGGGAGGACTACACGTCGCAGGCGTGCGCACTCTTCGTGGTCAGCGACTCCGCGGGCACCAGGGCGTCACACAGCGGCAGCCTGCAGGGCACCATGAGCGGCGAGCGCCCGATGGCCGTCACCTGCGGGCGGTACACCGACGGCGTGCTGACGTACGTGGCCTGCACCGAGCCGCACGCGGCGGAGTACGTCGGGTCCACTGTGGACGGCGGCGACCACGACGGGAGCTGCCGCCAGGCGGCCGCGGCGTACCTCGGGCTGAGCGCGGACGAGTTCACGGGCCGGCACGACCTGGAGTCGCACTGGCTGAAGACCCCGCGCGACGGCGGCCGGGTCGGCTGCGTCGTGGTGGAGGCCGCCGGCAAGGACGTGCTGACCAAGTCGGTCAAGGGTTTGCGCGCCGGCCCGCTGCCGGTCTGAGGCAACGGCGGGCGTTGCGGGCGGTACCGTCGAGGCATGATCCGCAAAAGGGTGCTCGTGACCGGGCGGGTGCAAGGGGTGTACTTCCGCGACACCTGCCGCCGGGTGGCCCAGGCGCGCGGCGTGGCCGGGTGGGTGCGCAACCTGCCGGACGGGCGGGTCGAGGCCGTGTTCGAGGGCGGCGAGGAGCCGGTCGGGGACCTCGTCGCGTGGGCCGGGCGGGGGCCGGAGACGGCCGAGGTGACCGACGTGCTCGTGCACGACGAGGCGGCCGAGGGCCTGGTGGACTTCGAGATCCGCAGAGGCTGATGAGAACCTCCGGCGCCTGAGAACCTCCGGCGACGGCGCGCCGGGATAGCGGCCGGGCCCGCGAATGCGCTAATCTCGCGAGCCGGGGATGCGCTATGGACTTAAGCGCACAATCCCACAAATACATGATAGCACCTGGAGGCGCGTTGTCAAGAGCCCGCGAGCTACTCGCCGAGCAGGGATACGTGACGATGCTGTACGACCACCTCGACGACCTGCGGGCGCACGCCGCCGCCCGCCTCGAGGCCACGCTGCGCGAGCCGGCCCCGAGCCCGCAGGCCCGCTCCCAGCGCGACGCGGCGGCCGCGCTGCACGCCGGCCGGGTGGCCCGCTACGACGCCGTCGAGGCCGGCCTGTGCTTCGGCCGCCTCGACCTGCGCGACGGCACCCGTCGCTACGTCGGCCGGACCGGCATCTTCGACGACGACGGCGGCGACTACGAGCCGCTGCTGGTGGACTGGCGGGCCCCGGCCGCCCGGCCCTTCTACGTGGCCACCGCGGCCAGCCCGCACGGCGTGGTCCGCCGCCGCCACATCCGCACCCGCGGCCGCGCCGTGCAGGCGCTCGACGACGACGTGCTCGACCTCGACCGCGCGGACGCGACCCGTTCGAGCGACGGGGCCCTGCTCGCCGCGCTGAACGCCCGCCGCACCGGCCGGATGCGCGACATCGTGGCGACGATCCAGGCCGAGCAGGACCGGGTGATCCGGGCCGACCTGGGCGGAGTCCTGGTGGTGCAGGGCGGCCCCGGCACCGGCAAGACCGCCGTGGCGCTGCACCGCGCGGCGTTCCTGCTCTACACGCACCGCGAGCGCCTCGGCCCGCGCGGCGTGCTCGTCGTCGGCCCGAATGCGACGTTCCTGCGCTATATCTCGCAGGTGCTGCCGTCCCTGGCCGAGACGGGTGTACTGCTGGCCACCCCCGGCGACCTCTTCCCCGGCGTGACGGCACGCGCCGCCGAACCGCCCGCCGTGGCGGAACTGAAGGGCCGCGCGTGCATGGCCTCCATCGTGGCCGCGGCGGTCCGGGACCGGCAACGTGCCGATCCGGACGACCTCGGCCTCGAACCGTCCATTGTGGAGGCCGCCCGGGCGAAGGCGCGGGCCACCGGGCGGCCGCACAACCTGGCCCGGCCGGTGTTCCAGGCGGCCGTGCTGGACGCGCTCACCGAGCAGGTCGCCACGCGGATCGGCCGGGACCCGTTCTGGGACGACCCGCTCGGCGGCGGCGACGCCCTCGCGAGCCCGGACCTGCTCGACGCGGGCGACCGGGCGGACATCCGGGCCGGGCTGGCCGAGGACCCGGCCGTGCGGGCCGCGCTGGACCGGCTGTGGCCGGCGCTCACCCCGCAGCGGCTGCTGACCGACCTGTTCGCCTCCGACGAGCTGCTGGCCTCGGCGGCGCCGGACCTGGAGCCGGCCGAGCGGGCGCTGCTGCGGCGGGAAGCGGGCGGCGGGTGGGCGGCCTCGGACGTAGCACTGCTGGACGAGGCGGCCGAGCTTCTCGGCGAGGACGACCGCCCCGCGCGGGCCCGGGCCACGGCGCGGCGGGCCGCCGCGCTGCAGTACGCGCAGGGCGTGCTCGACGTGTCGGCCGGCTCGATGTCCTACGAGCTGGAGGACGACCCGGAGGCCGGGATCCCGAACGTGGCGTCGGTCCTGCCCGCCGCGGCCCTGGCCGATCGGCACGACGGCCAGGAGCGCCCGAGCACCGCGGCCAAGGCCGCCGCCGACCGCCGCTGGGCGTTCGGCCACGTCATCGTCGACGAGGCTCAGGAGCTGTCCCCGATGGCCTGGCGGCTGCTGATGCGCCGCTGCCCGTCCCGCTCGATGACCGTGGTGGGCGACCTGGCCCAGAGCGGCTCCCCCGGCGGTCCGGCGTCGTGGGCGGAGGTCTTCGCGCCGTACGTGGCCGACCGCTGGCGCCTGGCCGAGCTGACCGTCAGCTACCGTACGCCCGCGGAGGTCATGGCGGTTGCGGCCCGTCTCCTGCCGGGCGTCGTGCCGCCCCGCCCGGTGCGCCACAGCGGCGTCGTCCCGTGGGAGTCGTCCGGTCCCCCGGCCGAGTTGGCCCGGCTGGTCGCCGCGGAACGTGCGTGTCTCGACGAGGGGCGGCTGGCGGTCATCGCGCCGGATTCCCTGATCGCCGGCCTGTCGCGCGTGCTGGATCTCCCGGCCACGCCGGACCTGGACGATCCGGCGGTCCTGCTGACGCCCACGCAGGCCAAGGGGCTCGAGTTCGACACGACGATCGTGGTCGACCCGGACGGCATGGCCGGCGCGGGCGACCTGTACGTCGCCCTGACCCGCGCGACCCACCGCCTGGGCGTCTTCCGCCCGATAATGCGGTGATGGACCTGTTGTACCGCAACTTCCGGCCCAACGGCGAGCTGACGCTGGTCATGCCGCAGCGCCTCCTCGCGGACGACGACCGCGGCGTGCTGACCTGGCGCCCGATCGGCACCCCCCACCTCTTCCTGCGCACCGTGGACGGCCGCGACCGCCGGGCGCTGCCGTTCGCGCAGCGCCACACGGTGCAGTGGCGGCTCACCCCGGTGGCCTGGTCCACCCGGCACGTGCTGCACCTGTTCCGCCCGGGCCGCGCCCACTCGGTGTGGTGGATGTTCGACGAGGACTTCCGGCTGGACCGCTGGTACGTCAACCTGGAAGCCCCGCCCGCGCGCTGGAGCGGCGGCATCGACACGTCCGACCACGCCCTGGACGTGGTCGTCGCCCCGGACCGCACCTGGCGCTGGAAGGACGAGGACGAGTTCGAGGAGCGCACCGGCCACCCGGACTACTGGACCGCCGGGCAGGCCGCCGGGATCCGCGCCGAGGGCGAGCGGGTCATCGCCGACGTCGAGGCCGGAGTCTTCCCCTTCGATGGCGCGTGGTGCGACTTCCGCCCGGACCCGTCCTGGCCCCTGCCCGCCCTCCCCGACGAGGGCTGGGACCGCCCCCGGGCCACGAGCGGCCCGCCGTACGCTACCCCGCCGGCCGCGCCGGCCCCGCCGTCCAGGCGAACTGGCGGGCCGTGATGCCGAACCAGCGATCGGTCAGGCCCTCGTCGGCCATGCCGAGCCGGCCCGCCACCGCCTGCGACGCGGCGTTGCCGGGATCGGTCAGGGCGAGCACCCGGTGGACACCGGCCGCGGCGGCGGCATCGAGCAGGGCCCGCGCGGCCTCGGTGACCAGGCCGCGCTTCTGGTGGTCGGGGTGCAGGTGCCAGCCGATCTCGATCTGATCGGTCGGACCGCCGGCGTCGTGCAGCGGCAGGAGCAGCACCGTCCCCACCGGCTCCAGCGCCGCACCCTCGAGCGGCGCGAGCGCCCAGAGCCCCAAGGGGGGCTCGAGGCCCGCCTCCCGCTCGTGCCACCGGGCGAGCCGTTCCCGCGCCTCCGCCAGGTCCCGGACGGCGCGCCGCGGCGGTGCGCCGAGCCAGCGCATGACCTCCCAGCGCGAGTAGATCTCGAAGTACGCGGCCAGGTCGCCGTCTTCCCAGCGCCGCAGCCGAATCCGTGCCGTCCGGAGCAGTTCCATGGCCACAAGTTAGCGCGCGCAGCTCAGGCGGCGTGCACCACCGGGACCACGTCGGGGGCCTCGCGGCGGATCAGCTCCGCGGTGCGGTCGTCCGGCTGGTCCTGGGAGGAGCGCTCCGCCTCCACGCGCAGCCGGTAGCTGTCCACCTCGCGGTCGACCTGCTCGGCGGTCCAGCCGAGGACGTCGGCCATCAGGCCGGCGACGGGGCGTACCGCGGTCATGCCCCGGTCGAACGTCTCGATCGAGATGCGGGTCCGGCGGGTCAGCACGTCCTCGACGTGGCGGGCACCCTCGGCCTCGACGGCGTAGCGCACCTCCGCCCGCAGGTAGTCGTCGGCGCCTGGCACCGGCTCGGCCAGGCCCGGGTCGGCGCGGATCAGGTCCAGCACCTCGGGGACGAGGCTGCCGTACCGGCCGAGGAGGTGCTCGACCCGGGCGATGTGCAGGCCGCTCTCGGCGGCGAGCGTGGCGCGCCGATTCCACAGGGCCGCGTACCCGTCGGCGCCGACGAGCGGGATCTGGTCGGTGCACGACGGGGGTCGCGCCCCGCCCAGGTTGTGCACCGCGGCGTCGACGGCGTCGGCGGCCATCACCCGGTACGTGGTGTACTTGCCGCCCGCGACCGCGACGACCCCGGGCACCGGCGTGGCGACGAGGTGCTCGCGGGACAGCTTCGACGTGAGCTCCGACTCGCCGGCCAGCAGCGGGCGCAGGCCGGCGTAGATGCCCTCGACGTCGTCGCGGCGCAGCGGCGTGGCGAGGACCTTGTTGACCTCGCGCAGCAGGTAGTCGATGTCGGCGCTCGTCGCGGCCGGGTGCGCCTTGTCCAGGGTCCAGTCGGTGTCGGTGGTACCGACGATCCAGTGCCGGCCCCACGGGATGACGAACAGCACGCTGGTCGCGGTGCGCAGGATCATGCCGGTGGCGGACCGGATGCGGTCGCGGGGCACGACCAGGTGGATGCCCTTGGAGGCGCGGACGCGGAACTGGCCGCGTTCGCCGATCATCGCCTGGGTGTCGTCGGTCCAGACGCCGGTCGCGTTGACCACCTGCCGGGCGCGGACCTCGAACTCCCGGCCGTCCTCCAGATCGCGGACCCGCACGCCGGTGATCCGGCCGCCCTCGCGCAGGAACCCGATGACCTGCGCGCGGGTCAGCACGTGCGCGCCGTAGGCGGCGGCGGTGCGGGCGACGAACATCGTGTGGCGGGCGTCGTCGACCTGCGCGTCCCAGTACTGGATGGCGCCGACGAAGCTGTCCGGGCGCAGCGCCGGGCAGACCCGCAGCGCGGCGCGCCGGGTCAGTTGGCGGTGGCGCGGCAGGGCGCCTTGGCCGCGGCCGGCCATGATGTCGTACAGCGTGACGCCGGCGCCGACGTAGCCGCGCTCCCACACGCGGCGGGTGAGCGGGTACAGGAAGCGCACCGGCCGGACCAGGTGCGGGGCCAGCCGGCGCAGGAGGAGGTTGCGCTCGTGCAACGCCTCGCGGACCAGCCGGAAGTCGAGCATCTCGAGGTAGCGCAGCCCGCCGTGGATGAGTTTGCTCGAGCGGCTCGAGGTCCCGCTGGCGAAGTCGCGCATCTCCAGCAGGCCGGTGGACAGGCCGCGGGTGGTGGCGTCGAGGGCGCAGCCGGCCCCGACCACGCCGCCGCCGATGACGACGACGTCGAGCTCGGTGCCGGTGAGGGCCGCGAGGGCCTCGTCCCGGGCGGTCGGTGACATGGTGCCGGTGTGCTCCACGGTCAGGCCCCGATCTCGATCCAGTCCAGGCTTCGGCGCACGGCGTCGTGCCAGCGCTGGTAGCCCTCGGCGCGCTGCTGCGGGGTCCAGGTGGGCTTCCAGCGGTGCGACTCGTGCCAGTTGGCGCGCAGCTCCTCCGTGTCGTTCCAGTAGCCGGCCGCGAGCCCGGCGGCATAGGCGGCGCCGAGCGCGGTGGTCTCGATGACCGCGGGCCGGCTCACCGGCACGCCGAGGATGTCGGCCTGCAGCTGCATGCACAGGTCGTTGGCGGTGACGCCGCCGTCGACCTTGAGCACGTCGAGGGGCACGCCGGAGTCCTGCTGCATCGCCTCGACGACGTCGCGGGACTGGTAGCAGATCGCCTCCAGGGTGGCGCGGGCGAGGTGCGCGTCGGTGTCGTACTGCGACAGCCCCACGATCGCGCCACGCGCGTCCGCCCGCCAGTAGGGGGCGAACAGGCCGGCGAAGGCGGGCACGAAGTACATGCCGCCGTTGTCCGGCACCCGGGCCGCGAGGGTTTCGCTCTCGGCCGCGGTGGCGATGATGTGCAGGCGGTCGCGCAGCCACTGCACGGCCGCGCCGGTGATGGCGATCGAGCCCTCCAGGGCGTAGACCGGCGGCGCGGAGCCGAGCTGGTAGGCGACCGTGGTGAGCAGCCCGTGCTCGGAGCGGACCGGCTCGGTGCCGGTGTTGAGCAGCAGGAAGTTGCCGGTGCCGTACGTGTTCTTGGCCTCGCCGGGCGCGAAGCAGACCTGCCCGACGGTGGCGGCGTGCTGGTCGCCGAGCGCGGCGGTGAGCGCGATCCCCTCCGCGGTGTGGCCGTAGCCGCTGGGATCGCACGACGGGCGGATCCGCGGCAGCATCGCGCGCGGCACGCCGAAGCACGCCAGCAGCTCGTCGTCCCAGTCCAGGGTGTCCAGGTCCATGAGCATGGTCCGGCTGGCGTTGGTCACGTCGGTCGCGTGGACCCGGCCGTCGGTGAGGTTCCACAGCAGCCAGGTGTCGATGGTGCCGAAGAGCGCGTCGCCGCGCTCGGCCGCGTCCCGGGCGCCGTCGACGTGCTCGAGGATCCACTGCAGCTTGCCGCCGGAGAAGTACGTGGCCGGGCGCAGGCCGCTCTTGCGCCGGATGAGCTCGCCGCGCCCGTCGCGGTTGAGGGCCTCGGCGATCCGGTCGGTGCGGGTGTCCTGCCACACGATCGCGTTGCCGAACGGTGTGCCGGTGCGCCGGTCCCACACCACGGTGGTCTCGCGCTGGTTGGTGATGCCGAGAGCGCGGATCTGGTACCCCTGGAAGGCCTCGCCGGCGACCAGGAGCGCGTTGCGCAGGATCTCGCCCGGGTCGTGCTCCACCCAGCCGGCCCGCGGCAGGATCTGGCGGTGCTCGACCTGACGCTTGGCCACGACGCTGCCGTCGTGGTCGAACACCATCGCGCGGGTGCTGGTGGTGCCCTGGTCGATCGCCCCGATGTAGTCAGCCACTGCTCTGGTCCACCCTTCCTGGCTCACGTTGTTCGGTCGGCAGGTACCGCGCGACGGCGAGGCGATACCCCCCGGCGCCGATGACGCCGCCGATGATCGGCGCGACGATCGGCACCCAGAAGTACGGGTAGCCGGTCTGGTCCACGAACGCGCCGCCGTAGCCGGTGAAGAACGACGCCACCCGCGGCCCGAGGTCGCGCGCCGGGTTGATCGCGTACCCGGCGGCGGAGCCCCACGCCATGCCGATCGCGACGACGATGAGGCCCACGATCAGCGCCACCAGGTTGGCCTGCGGCGCGACGTTGAGGACGTCGGTGACGGCCAGGATGAGAAACAGCAGGATCGCCGTGCCGATGATCTGGTCGAGGAACGCGTTGCGCACGTCGACCGGCAGGGTGCCGTTGCCCGGCAGGGTGGAGAACACGATCTGGGTCTTGACGGTGTGCCGCGGGTCGACGGCGTGCAGCATCGACCCGTAGTTCCAGCGCACGAGCAGGGCCGCGACGAACGCGCCGAGGGTCTGCGCCAGGGAGTACGGCAGCACCTTGCGCCACTCGAAGCCGCTGAAGACGGCGAACGCCACGCTCACGGCCGGGTTGAGGTGGCCGCCGCTGATCCGCCCGGCGACGTACACGCCGAACGTCACCCCGAGTCCCCACGCCCACGCGATGCTGTCGTGCCCGCCGAGCCCACCGGCGAGGACCTGCGCGACAGAGCCACACCCGAACAGGACGAGAATCATCGTCCCGGCGAACTCCACGGAGAGTTCTGCGGCCAGCCTGTCTTTGCGCAACCAGCGCACCACAGCCATCGCCGCGCACTACCCTGCCCCGGTGCCCCTACACCACCCGCAAAAAACCGGGAGGGCCCCCGACGCATCGGGGGCCCTCCTTTTGTGCGATTGTCGTACCGCCGTCAGGAAACGACAGAATATGACAGTTTCATGACGACCGCGGTTATCAGTTGAACAGGAAATCCGCGGTGTGGGTGGTGCCGTCGATCAGCGTGACAATGAGCTGCCCGCACGTCTTCGCCTGGTTCTTCTGCGTCTTCCAGACATAGACGTACTGGTCGGCCGCCGCGTCGTAGGTCAGCGAGCTCGACCCGGCCGTGACCGTCGTCTCCACCAGGTCCTGCGGGGCCGACGTGTCGCACGCGACCGTCCGCACCGCCGGGACACCGCCGGAGAAGATGTCCAGGCCCTGGTTGCCGGAGAGACCGAACTTCACCGGAACCGCGCTGCCGGCCTTCACGACGTTGAGCTTGCCGACGTTGATCGGCGAGCCGAAGTCGCGCCAGCCGAACACCACCTGGTAGGTGACGCTGACCGGGGCGGCCGTGTTGCCGGCGCGGTCACGGCCACCGGAGCAGGTGGCGGTGAAGTAGCCGACCGTCGGACCACCGGTGAGGGACAGGGTCGCGGCCTTCGCCACGCCACTGCCGGCGTCGGTCGTCGTGCAGCCAGGCGTGACCGGCACGCCGAGCTTGACCTGCTGGCCCTGGGTAACGCCGGTGACCGCCACGGTCGGCGCGGTCACGTCCTCGGCCTCGGTGACAGCCTTGTAGGCGTTGACCATGCCGTAGCCGAAGAAGCCGTTGACCTTCGGGTTCGCGGGGTCCACCTTGCACCGGCCCTGGGTGAAGTCGGTGCCGGAGGTGGGGCAGGCAAGCGGGATCGCCTGCTTGCGCAGCAGTTCCGCGATGTAGTCCGGGGTTGCGCCCGGGTGCTTGGACACCAGCAGCGCGGCGACGCCCGCCACGTGCGGCGACGCCATCGAGGTGCCGGAGAGCGTGCGGTAGCTGCTGACCCCGGTCGACGGGGAGGTGGAGTAGATGCTCGAGCCCGGTGCGGCCACGTCCACGGCCCCGAGGCCGAAGCTCGAGAACGACGACCGCGTCGGCTGTGCGGTCAGGCTCGGCGACCACGGCCCGACGGCCGTCGCGGGGACGGTCGGCTGGGTCGTGGAGGAGACCGTCACCACGCCGGGCAGTTCGCCCGGCAGGTCGAGGCAGCTCGGGTCGAGCGTGCGGCGCACCGGGTTGGTGTCGTCGGGGCTCGTCGTGTCCACCGTCTTGTTGGCGAGGTCGTGGTTCTCGTTGCCCGCCGCCGCCACGTTGAGGATGCCGTGCTCGGTGGTGTAACCCACTGCCCGGCGGACCGCCTCGACGACCGGCGCCTGGTCGGCCTGGCTCTCGCACCAGTACAGCCAGGGGTCGATGTAGTAGCTGTTGTTCGTGACCTGAATGCCGTGCTCCGCCGCCCAGACGAAGCCGCAGATCGCGTACTCGGGGTAGATGAAGCCGTCGGAGTTGACCACCTTGATGGCGGCCAGCTTCACGCCGGGCGCGACGCCGACGATGCCGACGCCGTTCTTGGCCGAGGCGATGGTCCCGGCCACGTGCGTGCCGTGGTAGTCGGCGGTCAGGCTGGTGGGCCGCCACGCGCCCGGCGTGGTGTCGGGGGCGCCGGTACCCACGCAGTTCACGGACTTCGACTGGTCGACGACCGGCGCGAGGTCCTGGTGGTTGGCGTCGATGCCGTCGTCGAGCACACCGACCGTGACGGTGGAGCTACCGAGGCTGACCTCGTGCGCCGCACGCGCGCCGATGAGGACCATGTCGCTCTGCCGCGTCGCGTTCTCCATCGCGTCCGGCACGTAGGCCTCGACGGCCTCGGTGTCCTCGGCCATGGCGGGCAGGGCCGCGGTCCGGGTCGCGCCCACCGAGTGAACGGCGTCGCCCTTGGCGGAACCCTTCACCGCCTGGACGAACGACGGGTTCGTGGAGCGAGCGATGACGACGCCGATCTGGGCGTACGACACCGTCACCGTGCCGCCGGCCGCGGTGACAGCAGCGGCGGCGTCCGCCGTGCGCTCCTTGCTCACCGCGTTGACGACGTAACTGAGATTGGGGCCGGTCGTTTCGGCCATCGCGGGCAATGGCGCGAGTGCTGCGCCCGCCACGACGGTCGTCGCCGCTGTCGCGGCGAATAAGGCATACCTGGGCAACCGGGAGTTCAAATCCTGGCCTCCTGCGAATGGGGGGTGACCCCACGATCTGATTGGGGCCCGATGATCCTATTGGCGCCCCCGCTCGAACTTCACTCGTCTGTACGGCCGATAGTCGCCATCGGTCAGAAACGCCTATTTTTCCGTTCACCAAAGACTGCTAGCCCTGCGCGCCAGAACGAGGCCGCGGGGCTTTTGCCATGTCAATTGGCCCGCCGCCAGCGCCGAGCACCCACCGATAGGTGACATAACGCCAGGTGGCAATTTCGCCGATTCTTCCCGATGGCCGCGCCCGCAGTAACAACCAGGCGTGCCAATTCGCTTCTTCTTGGCTCACTTTCGCAGCAGCTCTATGCGACGCCGCCGAGCAGGTGCCATTCGAGGCAACGGTCGGCGGCGGCTACCTGGTCGCCATCTGCGTCACCGTGCCCGCGGGCGCGCAGATCCCGGCGTCGCGCGTTGCGTCCGCAGGAGCGCAGCCCGCTCGCGGCGGTACCGGTCGGCGGTCCGCACAAGGATGGGCCGGGTGCGGCAACTTCCCAGGTATGGGGGCGGTCCGGCGCGGACCGCCCCCAACTGGTGCTACGTGGCGGCCCGCTCGGCGACGCTGCGCTCCACGCAGAACTCGTTGCCTGCCGGGTCCACGAGCGTGACCCAGCCGGTGCCGTCCGGCCGGCGGTGGTCCTCGAAGAGCTTCGCGCCGACCCCGATCAGCCGATCGACCTCTTCATCTCGGGTGCGATCCTGAGGTTGCAGATCGAGGTGTACACGGTTCTTCACCAGCTTGCCCTCAGGCACTCGGATGAACAGCATCGTTGGCTGCCCCTCGGCGATCAGCACCACCTCGGGGTCGCCGGGCTCGTCCTCGACGCGCATCGGGCGGCCGACCGCCATCGACCAGAACCGTGCCAACTCGTACGGATCACCAGTCGTATCGAAGGTGATGTTGCGAATGCTTGCGACCATCGCACTCTCCAAAGTGGATGCGTGCGCCCCGAAGTCGCAGCAGGTCAGCGGTGCCGGCGGTGGGGCGCGGGGATTCATCAGTGAACATCTCAACCGCACCTCCTCTCGCCAAAGGCTGACCACGCGATCGTCGCATCCCCCAACCAGTCCTGCAACCCGCAACCCTCTCGGCGGCTTGGCCGCCGAGCGGTGGCGTGGAAGCGGCTCGCCGGGCGGTTGGCGCCAGCGGGGCCGAGCGCGCCGATGGCGGCGTTACGGAGGGCGATACCGCCTCGGACCGATCCGTCAGGCGCGGCCGAAACCCGCCCGGGCCGCTTCGGCGACCTGGCGGGTGGCGTCGTCGAAGAGAACGAGGCGGACGAGCTCGATGCCCGCCGGCGGGTCCCGCAGCACGGTCAGCGCCTGGAGCGCGGCATCCTCCTTCGGCCAGCGGTACACCCCGGAGGAGATCAGCGGGAAGGCGACCGACGCCGCGCCGAGGCCGGCCGCGACGGTGAGCGACCGCTCGTAGCACTGGCGCAGCAGCGGCGAGCGGTCCTCGGCGGCGCTCCACACCGGGCCGACGGTGTGGATGACCCAGCGGGCCGGGAGGCGCCCGGCGGTGGTCGCCACCGCCTGGCCGACCGGCAGGCCCCGGCCGTACCGGCTGGCCCGCAGCGCCCGGCACTCCTCCAGGATCGCGGGGCCGCCCTTGCGGTGGATCGCGCCGTCCACCCCGCCCCCGCCCAGCAGCGACGAGTTCGCCGCGTTGACGATCGCGTCGACCCGCTCGGCGGTGATGTCGCCCGTGACCAGCTCGATCTCCACACTGGACATCATCGCCCACACCCGCGCGCCCGGGCCCGCCGGCACAGCCCGCCAGAAGTCCTCGGCCGCGATCGGTTCGAGGGCAGCACGGGTTCGCCGCGGCCGTGCTCGACGATCGGCGGGCGGGCGGGCACGATGGTCCAGTCCGCGCTCCCCTCGCACAGGTGGGCGCAAAACTAAGCAGAATTTAAGCCAAAAACGGTAATCGAGAGGGCCTCGCCACCCTGCCTGCGCATCCGCCGGAGTGCTCTCCTAATTCTTCCTTTTCCTCTTGAACAAAGCCTCTGAGCTGCGCATGCTTGCTTCGCGAATACGGAAGCAAGACGACCCGACAAAGGATCGAAATGCGAACAGCAAAGCGTGTGATCATCGGGGCCGCGGTCGTCGCGGCCGTCGCGGCGGCCAGCGGGATCTACCTCGCCACCGCCAGCGCGGACGAGATCGGGGCGGGCACCAAGCTCGAGGCCGAGGCGTGGTCGGCCCAGTCCGGTGCGCAGACCGAGAACACCGCCGACGCCGGAGGCGGCAAGAACGTGGGCTGGCTCGCCAACGGCGACTGGATGCGGTACGACAACGTCAGCCTCGGCGGCACGGACCTCACCGCCCGCATCGCCGCGCAGAACAAGGCCGGCGGATCGATCGAGCTGCACCTCGGCTCCCCCGCGGGCGAACTCCTGGCCACGTTCCCGGTCGCGTACACGGGCGGCTGGCAGAAGTGGACGACCGTGACGGCGAAGGCGAGCCGGGTGCCGTCGGGGCCGCAGAGCCTCGTCGCGGTCATGAAGAGCGCCCAGCAGTGGGACTTCGTGAACATCAACTACTTCACGCTCGGCGCCAACGGGTCGCACAGCTCGGCCACGGCGACCGTCGCGCCGCCGTCCACCGCGGCACCGACCACTGGGGCACCGTCCACCGCGGCGCCGTCGGCTTCCGCCGGTACACCTGCGGCGGGTTGGGTCGACGTCGACAAGGTCAAGTGGCAGCAGGAGCTGGCCGCCTTCAACGCGGTCAAGCAGCTGCCGGTGCCGGCCGGCACCACGCGGGTGGCCGAGTTCCACACCGACTGCTCGGTGTCCAACGAGGCCAAGGACGACCCGATCGTCCTGCCGGGCCTGCCGGGGGCCTCGCACATGCACACCTTCTTCGGCCCGACCGTGGACGCGGCCACGAAGACGGCCGACCTGTTCGCCCGCAGCACGACCTGCAACGCCAAGGGCGACAACAGCGCCTACTGGGTGCCGCAGCTGCTGCTGAACGGCCAGCCGGTCAAGATGAAGAGCTTCCGGGTGTACTACGGTTCGCGCCTCGCCGACCCGTCGGTCACGGTCCCGTTCCCGCCCGGCCTGGTCATGGTGCACGGCGACGCCAAGCGGCAGGTGGACACGCCGAAGGGGGCCACCGGCCAGTTCTGGTGCGCCGGCAGCGCGGAGACCGGTCGCAGCAGCGACGGCAACTGGCCCGTCTGCGCCCCGGGTGGCAACCTCATCTTCCAGCTGGTCTTCCAGGACTGCTGGGACGGCCAGCACATCGACTCGCCGGACCACAAGTCGCACATGGGCCCGATGCAGAACGGCCAGTGCACCGGCAAGTACCCGGTCGCCATCCCCAACCTGTCGTTCATGGTCAACTACGACTCCCTCGGCGGCAACGGCCTGTCGCTGTCCTCGGGCATGGCCTCGTCGATGCACGGCGACTTCATGAACGCCTGGAACCCCGACAACCTCGGCCCGCTGGTGAAGATCTGCCTCGACGCCAAGGCCAAGTGCGGCACCACCCCGTCCTTCACGGGCGGCTGATGCTCCCGGCACCATCCGGGCTGCAAGGCGGAACTGCCTGATTACCGAACTGCTTGATGACGGGGCTGCGCCGCGCGCTCGCGCGGCGTAGCCTCGTTGTCGATGGCCTCGATACGGGTGGAGACGGTCGTCGCGGCGCCGCCGGACGAGGTCTGGGCGGCGATCGCGGACGTGGGTGCGGTGCACCGGAAGCTCCTGCCGAACCGCGTCGCCGATGCCCGCGTCGAGGGCGACACCCGGATCCTGACCATGCCGGACGGCACCGAGGTGCGCGAGCTCATCGTCGCGATCGACCACACGGAGCGCCGCCTCGCCTACTCGGTCCAGGGCCCCGGCCGGATGGCCCTCGCGCACCACCACGCGGCGTTCCAGGTGTTCGACCACGACGGCGGCCGCAGCCGGCTGGTGTGGGTGACCGACGTCCTGCCCCACGCCGTCGCCCCGGCCGTGCGGGCACGGGTCTCGGTCGGCATCGAGGAGATGCGCGCCGTCCTCGAGTCAGCGGTGCAGCGCCGCCCGTAGCCGCAGCGGCGGGTGCGGCCAGCGGTGCCGGCGCGGGGCCGCGACCGCCCGCACCGCTGCCCGCGACCGCAACCTCATGGTGACGGCGCTGTACCTGGACGTCGGCCGGCGCATGTGGTGGCCCAGCGCACTGTCCGACGTGGCCGATGCGCCGTCGCCGGAACCACGAGAGCTCATTGGCTCAGGTCCGCGTCAGTAACGGACCGCTGCTCCCACCGGCGCCTGGTCCGGGTCGATCAGCGCGAAGCCTTGTCGAGCCAGACCGGGCGAACCGGGCCGGGCCCTCCCGGCTCCGCGGGGCAAGAACATTAGGCTGGGTCCATGGGCATGCTCGATATGCTCGCCGCCCGCGTGGCCGCCGGTGCGACGGTCGACTTCCGTCCCACCGGCGGCTCGATGGTGCCCCTCATCCGCAGCCGCCAGCTCGTCACGGTGGCCCCGGTCGACCCCGCGAGGCTCGAGGTCGGCGACATCGTCCTGGCCCGGGTGGCCGGCACGACCTACCTGCACCTGGTCTCGGCCTTGGCCGCGGGCCGCATCCAGATCAGCAACAACCACGGCCGGATCAACGGCTGGACCACCCCGCAGCGCGTCTTCGGCATCTGCACGGCCGTTGACGGCACCCCCCGCCCCCCGCCTGACCGGCAAGCTCCGCCCGGCCTGACCGTGCCCGGCGCGGGCGGATGCCGCCGCCGATCGGCTGCGGCAGCTTCCCGGTGTCGATACCGCGCTGGTCTCGCCGCCGGTACCCGCGGCGTCGCCCTTCGCCACGCGTTAGCAGCGCCGCGCGTCGAAGCCCTGCGCGACCCGCTCCATCACCCCGGCAAACCCCACTCCGGCAACCTACCGCCGGGTGGCGATCCCGGCGAACACCGCGGCCGTCCCGCGGCGCCGGCCTCAGCGGCTCATCGATATCGTGTACGCCTCCTCGCGCACGTCGACGTCCGGATGGCGGCGCAGCTGCGCCACCAGATCCCGCCACGGCGAGCGCCACCCGTAGCCAGCGCCGTGGCGGACCAGCGCCACCGCGAACAGCCCGCCCGCGAGGTCGCCGCGGCGGGCCAGGCGAGCGACGGTGGCGGGCAGGGCGCCCAGGCCGGGCCAGTCGCCGAGGCCGCGCAGGCGGGCGCCGACGTGCTCGGCAGCGCGGACCGCGAGGATCGGCCGCCCCGCGCACAGCCCGGCGATCTCGTCCAGGTTGTCCAGCCGGCCGAGGCCGACCAGCAGGCCCGTGGCCGTGGCGGTGAACGACGGATGCCCGGCGAGCCGCCGCGCCGGCTCGAGCAGCGCGGACCGGTCGGCGCCGGCCGGGCGACGGTCGGACCCCGCGGCGGCGCCGAGGGCGAGCAGGCCGATGCGGCGGCGGGCCGGGCGGTCCGCGGCCGGGTCGTCCAGCCGGTCGTCGCCCGCGTCCCGGTCCAGCAGCCGGGCCAGCGCGGCGCCGAACACCCCGTCGCCGCCGGCCTCCAGCAGCCCGGCGACCTCGACGTTGTGCAGCGTCTCGCCGAGGTCGGCGAGCCGTTCCACGACCACGTCGGCGGCCCCGGTGAGCCACGGCCCCCACTGCCCGAGCCGGGCGAAGGCGGACTGGCGGATCTCCCGGTCGGCGGCCCGGCAGGCCTCGAGCACGAACGCGCCGTAGCGCGGGCGGTACCGCTGCGGCACCGTGTGCGGGTAGGCGGCCAGGACCGCCCGGCGCTCTTCGCGGCTGCCGCCGGCCGCGGCCCGCAGAATGGCCCAGCTCGCCTCGGTGTGCAGCCGCTGGCGGGCGGCGGAGACGATCGCCGCGCGCACGTCCCGGTGCGTGTCCTGCCCCGAGTAGACCTCGAGCAGCGTCTCCATCGCCCGCGGCGGGCCGTAGTGGGCCAGCAGCCGGGCCGCCTCCTTGCGGCTGGTGACCTTCCCCGGACTCGTGAGCGTCTCGGCCAGCGCCCCTGCCAGCCGCGACGGGCGGACGTGCGCACAGGCCCGAGCGGCGGCGTAGAGGGCGACCCGGGCCCGGTCCCCGCCGGCGTAGCGCAGCAGCACCGGCAGCGCCTCGTCCGGCCGGTCGGTCCAGATCAGCGCGCCCAGCGCCGCCTCGGCGATCGGCACCTCGGCGTCGTCGAGGTGGCGCAGTACCAGCTAGCGCCCGAGGCCGGGAACGACCGCGGCGGCCCGGATCGCCGCCGCCCGCCCCCACACGGGCAACTGCGCGTCGCCGGCGAGCGCCGCCTGCAGCTGCACGAAGCGGGCCTGCTGGCGCGGCAGCCAGCGCTCGACGTGCGGCGCCCAGCCCGGCACCCAGCGGATCCCCGGCTGCACGAACCGGCCCTGCGGCGCACGGTCCA
The DNA here is from genome assembly GCF_040682015.1 of Dactylosporangium sp. NPDC051485. Taxonomy (NCBI): domain Bacteria; kingdom Bacillati; phylum Actinomycetota; class Actinomycetes; order Micromonosporales; family Micromonosporaceae; genus Dactylosporangium; species Dactylosporangium sp. NPDC051485. The sequence continues at coordinate 30,127 of NZ_JBFAZW010000026.1, read as the reverse complement.
GCACCCGGTCGAGCAGGTCGGTGCGGGAGCCGCACAGGGTGGCCCACACCGGGTGGAGCGCCGCCGCCGACGCGTCGATCGCGAGTACTTCGCCGACCCGGTCCGCGCGGGTCCGCGGGTCGGCGAGCCACTGGTCGATCGCCACGGCCGCGACCGAGGACAGGGTCTGCGGCCCGATCGCCCGGCGCAGCAGGTCCTGCAGGCCGGGAAGCCCCCACGCCCGGCGGCCGAGCGCTTGGGTGAGCGCGAACAACGGGCCGTACCATCCCCGGTCCATGCCCGCCTCCACCCAGTCCCGCAGCCGCTCGAAGACCACCGTCTCCTGCCCGCGGCGCAGCACCGTGTCAAAGCGGCGCAGCACCGGCGTCTTCGCCCCGGTGCTCACCAGGTCGATCGTGAGCAGCGCCCATGCGCGTAGCGGCGGCACGGCGACGTGGTGGCGCAGCACGTCGGCGGCGAGCGCCCCGAGCGCGGCCGTGGTGGCGGCCGAGGCATCGCGGGCCTCGACGGCGTCGGTGGTCAGCCGGGTGAGCCCGTCCGCCGTCTCGGCGCTCAGCAGCGGCGCCACCTTGGCCAGCCGGGTGAGCGCGGCCGCCCGCACCGGGTCCTGCTCGTTGCGCAGCCGCCCGAGCCGACCGACGACCTCGGCCACCGCCCGCGGATCGCGGGACCGGTGTGCGGCGAGGACCAGCAGCGCGTAGCCGTGCGCCCGCTCGTCGGCGTCGCCGGAGCGCAGCGCCCCGTCCAGCGCCGCGACGGCGTCCGGCCACGCCAGGTAGGAGCTCCAGACGCGCACGTCGGACTCCCGCTCGCGGGTCCGCGCCAGGCCCAGCACCCGGGTGGCCTCGCGGACGCGGATCGCGGTCGGCAGTACCTCCATGATCTCGGCCGACGGGACCAGCGTCGCGGTGTCGGACTCCGCGTAGGCCAGGTCGTACAGCTCCGCCCGCCGGCCCGGGGCGAGCTCACCGAGCAGGTCCGCGAGGGCCTGTTCGCGCTCACGGTACCGGGCGGCGAGCGGCGCCAGCTCCCGCGCCGGCAGACCGGCGAGGCGGCGCAGCAGGCCCGGGCCCAGCCTCGTGCGCTGCAACCAGACGGCCCGGCCCGGCGCCAGCAGCAGCCGCAGGACGCGCCCGGCATCGTGCCTGGCGAGCGGCCCGTACGCGCCGATCCACCCGGGCAGCCGGTCCTCGGGCGCGTACTGTTCCAGCAGTTCGAGCGCCCGCGGCGGGTCGCAGTGCAGCACGGCGCGGGCGGCCTCGTCCCAGATGCCGGCCCACCGCTCTGGCGGGGTCGCGGCCAGCCGCTCCCGCACGCGGTCCAGCAGCGGGCCGGGGTGGCGGCGCACCAGGCGCCCGAGGTCGGCCGCGTGCTCCAGCTCGGGCAGCAGCGCGCGCACCGTGGCATCGGCGCAGGCGGGCAGCAGCTCGGCCGCCTCCTCGTCGCCGAACTCGGCCCGGACCTCGGCGACCAGCGCGTCGGCGACCCCCGGCACGCGACGGCGGCGCAGGCTGCGGTACACGCGGCGGCGCTCCACCGCCGGGCGGTCAGCCACACCGTCCACCACCTGTCCGGCGCGCAGCGCGGCGAAACGGATCGAGGGCTGCGGGTCGCGCGCGCCGGCCGCGATGCCCTCGGCATCCTGGGCCACCATGGCCGCGACCAGGGCGAGGTGCCGCTCGTACGGGCCGTGCTCCCGCAGGTCGGCGCAGACCTCGGCCCGGTCCGTGGCGGTCCGCGCCCACTCGGCGATGCGGCGCATCCGCAGGCGGTACGACAGTGGATCCAGCGACGTCAGCAGTTCACGGGTGGCGGCGAGCACGCGCTCATTCTGCCCGTGTCCCGGGCCGCGGCGAGATCATTTTTCGCCCGGGCGCACCGCCGGTTCGGCCGAGGGTCATAACCGCGGGCCCGGCCTTGCCGTCGTCGGCTATGGATCGATGCTCGCCCGGCCCCCTCACACCGTCACGACGACGTTGCCCCGCTTGTGTCCCGTCTCGACGTATCGGTGCGCCTCCACGATCTCGTCCAGGCTGTACTGGCGATCGACCACGATGCGCAGCCCGTCCCGCTCGAGCAGCTCCCGCAGGTACCGCAGCGCCTCGTGCTTGCGCACCGACATGCCGGCGCGAACCCGCGGCCCGGGGCGAAGTCTGGTCAGGATGGCCAGCACGACGTTCCACAGCCCGGTGGTCGACAGGTAACAGCCGGTCGGGGTGAGCACCCGCCGGGCCTTGCGGAACGAGCTCTTGCCGACCGCGTCGAACACCACGTCGTAGCGTCGCGACCCCGCGGTGAAGTCCTCGGCACCGTAGTCGACGACCCGGTCGGCGCCGAGCGACGCGACCAGCTCCACATTGCGCGCGCCGCACACGCCGGTGACGTGGGCGCCGAGGTGTTTGGCCAGCTGTACCGCATAGCCGCCGACGCTGCCGGCCGCCCCGTTGACCAGGACCCGCTGGCCGGGCCGCACGCCGGCGAGGTCACGCAGGAAGTACAGCGCGGTGCTGCCCCCGTCGACGGCAGCGACGGCCCGCTCAGACCAGGGAGGCGTCGGCCGGCAGGCACGCGTACTCGGCGTACCCGCCCAGCCGGAACGCGGTGAAGCCGTAGACCTGCTCGCCCGGCCGGAACGTGGTCACACCCCGGCCGACGGCGGCGATCTCCCCGGCCAGTTCCATCCCGAGCACCCGGGTCCGCCGCCGCGGCCGCAGCACCCCGATGACCGGCCGCCCCCAGATCGGCCGCCCGCGCCGCATCAGGCACTCCGCGGTGGTGACGGTGGTGGCGTACACCCTGACCAGCACCTGCCCCGGTCCCGGCTCGGGGCGGGGGACCTGCCGGACCTGCAACACCTCGGGCGGGCCGTACCCGGTGAAGATCGCTGCTCGCACCCGATCCGTGCTCGGCGCACGCACTGTGACCAGCCTGAGCCCAGCTGTGCCGGGGCTCAGGCTCGGCCGGGACGACCCGCCGCCGCGCGGAGGAGCAGTATTGACGGCATGCAGGTGACGTTGTGGTACTTCGCGGACTGCCCGAACTGGCGTGTCGCCGACGACCGGTTGCGCCGGGCGCTGGACGAGACCGGGAACACCGACGCCGAGGTGCGATTGATGGCGGTGGAGACGGAGGAGGAGGCCGGCGCGGTCGGCTTCGCCGGCTCCCCATCGTTCACGGTCGACGGCGTCGACCTGTTCGGCGAGGGCCGGCCCGCGGGCACCCTGGCCTGCCGGATCTACCACACGCCAACCGGCCTGGCCGGCGTGCCCGAGGTGGCCGACCTCGTCGCCGCGCTCGCCGCAAGACGATCCTGATCCTGCGAAGCGGGCGCCGGGCGTGGTGGCTGTTCATGGCTGGGGGCTGGTGACGGCGCCGGCCGTGTACTCGGAGAAGATCTCGCCGAGGACGCGCAGCGCGTTCGCGGCCGGCTCGTCGGCGTCGCCCAGGGTGGAGGAGCAGGTGACGAGCGTCTTCCACAGGGCCCAGCCGCGCCCACGCGCCCACGTCGCATCATCGAGGGACAGCCGCTCCCGAAACGCCTGCCGGCCGTCGGCGCTCAGCAATGTCCACGCGACTGCCAGATCGCAGGAGGGATCGCCGACGCCGCATGTCCCGAAGTCGATGACGGCCGCCAGCTCGCCGTCGTTGAGCAGGAGATTCCCCTGCGCGATGTCGCCGTGCAACCAGGTCTCCACACCGTCCCAGCGCGCGTCCAGTGCGTTGTTCCAGATCTCGCGAGCCAGGTCGACGTTGACGTGGCCGCCGAGCGCCGCGAGCGCGCGCTGGGCTAACCCGTCGTAGGTGCGCAGCGTGCCGCCCCGGTACCAGTTGTGCAGTCCGGGGCGGGGACCGTCAGCGGTGTCGACGCTCTGCAAGGCCGCCAGGAACTCGGCCAGGTCGAGCGCGAATCGGACGGGGTCGGCGATACGGTCCAGGCTCGCAGGCTCGCCGTCGAGCCACTGGTAGATCGACCACGAGTAGGGGTAGCCCGCGTCAGGTTCGCCTTTCGCCAGCGGCCTGGGGATGGGCAGCGGGAGTTGGGGCGCGAGCACCGGAAGCCACTGGTGTTCCTTGTCGACCGCCTCGGCGTACTCGGATGCGCTCGGCAATCGCACCGACTTCTGGGAGCCGAGGTGGAAGGTCCAGTTGTCCCAGCCACCGCTGGCTACCGGCTCGACCGGGAGGCCGGTCCACTGAGGGAACTGACCGGCGACGAGCCGGCGCGCCTGTTCCGCGTCGACGGCAATGCGCTCGGGCGCGGGACCGAGATGTGGTGTGTCGCTCACTGGGACATCCTTGTCCGATGACCTGATGTTGGGCCACCCGTACCCGCCGCGCTGCGTAAGACCAGCCGCCGCGATAGCTCGGACGGCATCGAGTACCCCGACGGTCGCCGCGCGTCCACCCTGCACGACATGCGAATGCCGGACCCGGCCCCCAGGCAAGGCTGCTGATGCTGGGACCACCGGCGGTGTCACATCGACGGATATTGTCCCCAGGGGTTGCGGCGCAGCGGCGCACGCGGCACAGGTGAGGTACAGCTCGATCTTGCCTGGCCCTGTTGCGTCGCTGCTCGAGGCGCAGCGGCGCACACGGCGTCACGGGCCAGGATCGCCACGGCGTGGGCGGCCACCCGGATGCTGCCGGCGCCGGTCGGCTCCAGGGTGTACCAGACGTCGTGGAGCAGCTGGGCGAGGCGGCGCATGACGGTGGCGGTCATGACCGGCGGCGCGGTGATCGGGATGGAGGCGAGGGCGAGGATCGGGGTCCGCAGGTCGCCGCGCTCGGTCAGGGCAGCCCTGCAGTGGGGACAGTACCGATCTCTGGCGCATTCGTGTTGACACGTCACCTCATTCCGCGGCCGGGGCCGCCGTGCCGCCGCGGCGGGTTGGCCCGTTCGGCCAGGGGTATGCAGGCCTGGTTCGCCCCGGATCCCGGCGGCTTATCGTCACCGACCTGCGGCTGGAGCAGTGATGCGGCCAAGAATGGTAGCCATAACAGGACCTGAGAGCGGGAAATGGTTGGGCACGGGTGTCCGGGGAAGCGCGTACGCAGAGCTCTCCCGGCGGGTCAAGCGAGCTGGTCTACTGGACCGGCGGCCCGGCTACTACGCCGGGCAGATCGCCGTCACATCGGCGTTGTGCGCCGCCGGCATTGCAGCGTTCGTGGTGGTCGGCGAGTCCTGGTGGCAGCTGGCCGTGGCAGCATACGCTGCGGTGGTCTCCACCCAGCTGGGCTTCCTCGGTCACGATGCCGGGCACCGGCAGGTCTTCCGGACCGGCCGGGCCAACTACGTCCTCGGCGTGCTCCTCGCCAACGTCGGCGTGGGATTCAGCTACGACTGGTGGGTCGACAAACACAGCCGCCACCACGCCCACCCGAACGACGAGGACCGGGATCCCGACATCGGCGCCGGCGCGCTGGTCTTCACCACCGGACAGGCACGGAACAGGGGCCCGGCCGCCCGTCGTTTCCACCGCTACCAGGCGTGGACGTTCTTTCCGCTGCTATTGCTGGAGGCGGTCAACCTGCGGGTCGCCAGCGTGCGGTACCTCCTCGTCAACCGCACCCGGCCACGGATACGCGAGGCCCTGCTGATGAGTGTGCACGGTGCCGCATACTTGACGGCCGTGTTCGTGGCGCTCTCACCGGTGAAAGCGCTGGTCTTCATCGCCGTGCACCAAGGCCTGTTCGGGTTGCACCTGGGCTGTGCATTCGCACCGAACCACAAGGGCATGCCGCTCCTGAGTGACTCCGACGCCGCCGACTATCTGCGGCGCCAGGTCCTGACGTCGCGGAACGTCCGCGGGCACTGGCTCATCGATTTCGCGCTCGGTGGCCTGAACTACCAGATCGAGCACCACCTGTTCCCGTCGATGCCCCGAGGGAACCTGCGCCACGCCCAGCACATCGTCAGAGCGTTCTGCCGCGACCAGCACGTGCGCTACGTCGAGACGGGACTGCTGTCGTCCTACGCCCAAGCGCTACGCCACCTCGACACCGTCGGCAGAGTCCCCGCCCACCCACTCCTACCGTGACCCACGTCGAACGGCAAGCCACGATCGATTTCGGTCCCGGGCAACTCCATGAAGTCCCCGGCCTCATCCGGAGACGACCGTGACCCAGCCAACGCCGACCACCCCCGCAACGGGCACGTACCACATCATGGCTGCCCGCTCCGCCGTCAGGTTCCAGACCAACCACCTCTTCGGCCTGACGAACGTCGCCGGCACGTTCGCCGTCCGCTCCGGCCACATCGTCATCGCCACACCGATAACCGCGTCGACCGCGACCGTGTCCATCGACGCGGCGAGCTTCACTACCCGCAACCGTCGACGCGACGCGGCCGTGCGTTCGGCGAAGTTCCTCGACACCGCCCATCACCCTGACATCACCTTCACATCGCACGGCGCGCGCCGCTACGGCAACCAGTGGCTGGTGTACGGCGACCTCACCGTCCGCGCCACCACCCGCCCGGTCGAACTCACCATCGAGCACCTCCAAACCAGAGACGACGAGCTGCGTGCGCAGGCCACCGCTCTCATCGACCGTTACGCCTTCGGCGTCACCAGATCCAAAGCCATCACCGCCCGCTACCTCAACCTCATTCTCGAGGTCACTGCCATCCACAGCTGACGCCGACCCGACATCGGCGGCCCCTCCGTCCGTCACTGCGTCCAGAGCCGAACGAACTTGGCGCCGGCCCTCACGGCCATTGTGTGGGGAGGCCGCCACGGTTGGTCCGCTGCAAGGGCCGGCTCCTCGTGGAGCAGCACGCATGGTCGTAGGTGATCGGTGCGATGGTCACCGGAGTGAGGGTGATCAGGATCCAGCGGTGCTGGCACAGCTGGTCGCGCTACGGAGGTTAGCGCCGTTCGGAAGTCGTCAGCGGCGCGGCCCTCCGGTCGCCCGAGCGCAGCTCATCCCTGTCGGGCGACGACCAGGCGTATCATCAAGTGACCACTGGTACGTCGGCTGCGTGCACAGCCCCCAAGAGGACCGCCATTCCGGTTCCGGGTCTCCACAAACCTTTGCGACGTGATGACGCGCCCGACACCGACGCCTTCGACGCACGTCGACAGAAAGGTCCGCCATGCCTGCCGCGGCTCGACACACCACCTTTATTCCCGCTGGCTCCTCCGTACAGCCTCGACTCTCCCTCTCTTCGGACCGGGTGTCCCGAGCGGTCCTCAACGGTGGATGGTGGCCACGCTCCCGGGATCCCGCGGCGGAGCTGCCCGGGTTGCTCGCCGCCATGACCGACCATTACGGACCGATCCGCCGGCTGATCCTCAACAGCCACGCCTGGGACGCCGGCTTCGATCGCCTCGTGGTCGGCTCCGGCACGGTGCAGGTCCGGTGGTTCAGCACCGCCGAACCGAGCCTCCTCGTCGCCATCACTGAGCCCGGCGATCAGGTCAACCTGCTCGTCGTGCCACCCGCCACCAGCGCGGTCACCGCCAGGACCGCGATGGCCAAGGCAGCCGACCCCGCCAACCGGCTGCACGCCCCCGCCATCCTCGCGGCGCTGTCCAACGCCCTCACCGACCGCGGTTGAAGGCGCCGGCGGGCGTTGGGCGCCCCGCTGCTGCAACGCTTCAAGACCGTGCGCAGGACGCAGACTGAGCTTCGGTCTCGGGTTCGCCCGCCGCAGGATCGCATGCTCGTGACGCAGCACGAGCAGTTCCGGCTCCAGACTCGCGTTGTCGCGGGCAAGCAGGACTTACGACGACGGAGGGGCCGGTGGCATCCGCCGGCCCCTCCGTGCGCAGGCCCCCGCCAGTCGTCGATCGTGCCGGCGGGAGAGCGGGCCTACCTGCCCACGTCCGGAGTGCGCGGAGCACCCGGAGGACGTGGAGTGCCTGGAGTACCTGTGGCGCCCGGGGTACCTGTCGCGCCTGGCGTGCCCGGGGCCTCGCCGCGCCACTCGCCGGTGGCGCCGCCGCGCTGTTCGATGAATTCCTTGAACCGCCTGGTGTCGGCCTTCACCTGCCGTTCGTCGATGCCAACGGCGCTGCCGGCCTTCTCGACGATGCCCTCCGGCTGCCAGTCCAGCTCGACGGTGACGCGGGTGTTCTGTTCGTCGAGGGGCTGGAAGCTGACGACGCCGGCATGCTTGGAGTCGCCGCCGGTGCTGCGCCACGCGATGCGCTGGTCGGGGCGCTGTTCGGTGATCTCGGCGTCGAACTCGCGGCGGACCCCACCGATCTTGGTCACCCAGTGTGTGTGCCGGTCGTCGAGCTGTCTGATCGACTCGACGCCGCTCATGAACTGCGGGAACGACTCGAACTGCGTCCACTGGTCGTACGCTGTGCGTACCGGGACGTGGACTTCGATGGTGTCGGTGACGGTACTCATGAGCAAACCTCCTCGATACCGCTGTCATGCAGATGGTGCCCGCTGGCTTGGGCGGCTAACGTCCACGACCTGTCGTCGCCCTGGCAACTTCGCACCGTTACCAGTAGTGGCGTCTCCCGGCAACGGGTCGTCCGAGGGAGCCGAGCAGGAACAGCACCGCCCCGATCACGAGCAGGATGATCCCGATGGTCGTCAGGATCGTGATGTTCAGGAACAGGCCGAGCAGGAGCAGGATGACGCCGAGGATGAACATGACGGCCCCCTACATTGATCCCGTGACTCACAATTCCGCCTGCCCGTTCCAGGGCGACCCAAACGAGCGCCGGGTTCAGGTTCGTACGGCGGCGGGCAGGACCTCGGCCGGGGTGACAGACAGCAGCGGCCGGGTGGGGGTCGGCGCCGGGCTCGACGGTGTGGCCGCGGCGGATGGCGTGGTGGCACGGCCGGCCGGGCGGCGGGCAGCAACGCTGGGAGCATCGGGCCGAACAGGACGCAGTTACCCTGCAGCCGCGGGCTAACGGGGCGCTCGCGCCCGGTTGAGCCAGCGCAGCACGTCGTGGGCGTGGGTCGACGGGGCCGGGATCGGGTGGAAGACGTGCTCGATCCGGCCGTCGGAGATGATCAGGGTCAGGCGGTCGTAGAGGGTCATGCCGCCGGCCGTGAACGTCGGCAGGCCCAAGGCGCCCGCCAGCGCCAGCCGCGGGTCCGGGATCAGCGGGTACGGCAACCGCAGCCGATGCGCCAGCTCCCGCTGGTAGCTCGCGGACTGCGCCGACAGCCCGTACACCCGCGAGGCCCCGGCGCCCAGCAGTTCGCCGTGGTGGTCGCGGAACCAGCGGGCCTGCTCGGTGCCGCCGCGCGCCCCCGGGATCTCCAGCAGCCCGTCCGGCAGGTCCACGCCCGGCCGCCCGGTCAGCGGGTAGACGAACAGCACGGTCCGCCCGGGCCCGAGATTGCGCAAGGACACCATCTCGCCGTCGGTCGCGAACACCTCCAGCGCCGGCAGGGCCAGGCCCACCAGGGCGGACGGGGCGACGGCCACCGGGGGCGAGGACGCGGCGACATCCACCGCGGCAAGGCGGGCCTCCAGGGCGTCGCGCTGCGCCGTCAGCTGGTCGATCCGCGACTCCAGGCCGCCGATCGCGCTGCGGTACGTGGCCAACGCGGCGGCGCAGACCTCGGCCTCGTCGCCGCCCGCCGCCAGGCTCTCCACGAAGGGGCGGGTCTCCTCCACGCTCAGGCCCAGCGCGGTCAGCTCGCGGATCTGCACGACCAGCCGCACGGCGATCGGGTCGTACTCGCGGTAGCCGTTGCCCGACCGGCGGCACGGCACGACCAGGCCGACCTCCTCGTAGTACCGCAGCGCCCGTAGAGTGCTCCCCGAGCGCCGGGCCAGCTCGCCCACACGCATGACGAACACCCTAAACCCGCACCCCAGGGTGCGGGTCAAGGTGACCGTCGACGCGTCGAAAAATGGCCGCTGAGCTGCCAGGATCGGCGCCATGACAGCAATCGAAGCGGTGCGCGCCCGGCAGATCCTCGACAGCCGCGGCAACCCGACCGTCGAGGTCGACGTGCGGCTCGCGAACGACGCACGGGGACGGGCGGCGGTGCCGTCCGGGGCGTCGACCGGCGACGCCGAGGCGGTGGAGCTGCGCGACGGCGACCCGGCGCGCTTCCACGGCAAGGGGGTGGCGACGGCGGTGGCCAACGTCGCCGGGCCGCTCGCCGACGCCGTGCGCGGCCTGGACGCCGAGGATCAGGCGGCGGTCGACGCCGCCCTCATTGCCGCCGACGGTACCGCGGACAAGCGCCGCCTCGGCGCCAACGCGATCCTCGGGGTGTCCCTGGCCACGGCCAAGGCCGCCGCGGCCGCCGCCGGCAAGCCCCTCTACCGTTACCTGAACGCCGACGCGACCCGGCTGCCCCTGCCGATGATCAATATCGTGAACGGCGGCGCGCACGCCGACAACCCGCTGGACTTCCAGGAGTTCATGATCGCGCCGATCCGGGCAACGACCTTCTTCGACGCCGTCCGCATGGGCTCCGAGGTCTTCCACACGCTGAAGCGGAGCCTGGCCAAGGCGGGCCACAACACCAACGTCGGCGACGAGGGCGGCTTCGCCCCGGCGTTCACCACCGCCGACGAGGCCCTGCGGTTTATCACCGACGCGATCGCGGCCACCGGCTACACGCCCGGCACCGACGTGGCCATCTGCCTCGACCCGGCCGCCTCGGAGTTCTACCGCGACGGCGCGTACGCCTACGCCGGCGAGGCAGTGCTGCGCCGCCCCGCCGAACACGTGGACTACCTGGCCGGGCTGCTGCAGCGGTACCCCATCGTCTCCATCGAGGACGGCATGGCCCAGGACGACCTCGACGGCTGGCGCGCCCTGACCGCCCGCGCGGGCGCCTCCACCCAGCTCGTCGGCGACGACGTCTTCTGCACCGACGCGGCCCGCCTCGCGAAGGGCATCGACGACGGGTACGCCAACGCCGTGCTCGTCAAGGTGAACCAGGTCGGCACGCTCACCGAAACACTGTCCACGGTGGACACCGCCCGCCGGGCCGGCTACCGGGTGGTGATGTCGCACCGCTCGGGCGAGACCGAGGACACGACGATCGCCGACCTGGCGGTGGCGACCGGCTGCGGGCAGATCAAGACCGGCTCGGTGTCGCGGTCGGACCGCACCGCGAAGTACAACCGGCTCATCAGGATCGAGGAGGAGCTCGGCGGCCGCTCGCAGTTCCGCGGCGACCTGGCCTGGTAGGGCTCAGGCGGCCTGCCAGACCCGCGCGTCGCGGAAGACGATCTCGCCGCCGACCGCCATCACGCCGAGGCGCCCCGACGTGAACTGCCCGTCGCCGCCGGACGCGACGAGCGTGCGGTCGACGTAGAACCGCAGCGAGGTCCCGGCCGCCACCACGGCGAGCGTGTGCACGCCGTCGATCCCGGACGGCGGCCCGCTCCCGGTGGCGATCACCCCGCCCGGCCCGGCGATCACGGCGGCGCCGTCGCGGGTGAACTGGGCGCAGTACGGCGACGTGGCATCGCCCTGCCGGAAACACACCGCGGCCGCCGTGCCCGTGGCGTAGCGGAACGTCACCTCGAACGTGAAGTCCGCGACGGGCACCCCGCCGAAGCACTCGTGGAACGGGGCCCCGGTCACGTGCAGCCCGTCCCCCGCGATCCGGCAGGTCCCGCCGTCCGCATCCGGGTTGGTCCACACCCCCCGGTCGCTGGTCAGCGGGTCGTCGAGCACGAGGTTGCCGTGCCCCGGCTCGTACACGTCGGCCCGCCGCGGCGACGGCGGGTCCCCGAGCGGCGCGGTCGCGGTGGCCACCGGGGCGGTCGGCGTCCGCGCCGGCTCGGCCACCGGGCCGGCCGGGGCCAGGGGCGGCGCGGCCTGCGGGGCCGCCCGCCCGGGCCGCGCCGCGAACCCGGCCGCGACGTGCCCGCTCAGCCCGCCCCCGACCAGCAGCACCGCCATGAGCAGCCCCGATACGACCCGCCGGCCTGTCTCTTCGCGCCGCGCCCGCGCGACCACGACCACCACCCCGGCCACCGCCACGACCCCGGACACCCCGAGGGCCACGAGCCCGTGGTGGTCGTACGTCCCGAAGAACTCCGCGATCCCGACCAGCGCCCCGAGCAGCGCGGCGATCGCCACGTATGCCATGGCGCCCATTCTCCAACGAGCCGGCCGCCATAGACTCGGCGGCATGTCGACTGCCGCGGAGTACCTGTTCTTCGCCGACTCGATGGCCCGGGGCAGCTCGCCGCTGTACGAACGGCTGGCCCGGGGTGTGGCCGGGGACGAGGAGATCCTGGGCCTGCTCGACGGGCAGGAGCCGCCCTCGGTCTTCCCCGAACTCGCCCCGCGCCTGCCCGAGGCACCGCCGTCCGACGCCGTGTCCTACGCGCTGATGCTCGACGAGCGGCCGCTGGCCTACGCCGCGCTGCACGGGGCGTGGCTGCGGCCGTTCGCCGGCCGGCTACGGTAGCGCGATCCAGGTGGCCCTGGCCGTCGCCAGCACTGTCCCCTTCGGACTGTAGACAGTGGACAGCACGTCGGCCTTGCGCCCTGCGCCACCGAGGTGTGCGCCCATCACCACGCACGTGTCGCCGGGCTCCGGCAGGGCCTCGATCCAGGCGGCGAGGCGGCCGAGGACGTACGGGCGGCCGCCGTTCGGCCCGATGACCGACCAGCCGCCGGGGCAGTCCAGCGCGGCCCACATCGTCACCGCGGAGACGTCCCCGGGCACGTGCCAGGGGGTGGCGGTGCGGCCGTCGGGCAGGATGCCCGGGAACAGCGCGAGGCCGTCGGCCCGGTCGGGGCCGCACACGTAACACGTCGGGAACGGGTGCTCGCGCAGGCCGGGGTACTCCTTCGAGATCGCCGCGGCGGCGTCGAGCGACACGGGCGGTACCACTGCGGGGTTGTCCGCAGCGACCTGCCGGGCCTCCGCGATCAGCTCGTCGCCGGACAGGGCGCGGCCGCCGGTCTCGGCGCGCACGACGGTCAGGTCGGTCTCCAGCGGCGGCGGGCGGCGCAGCGTGACCTCGGCCGGGGCGAGGCGGAGGTCGGCGGCGAGCAGGCCGCAGGCGTACCCCCCGTTGCCGGACCCGGGCGGGCCGTTGAACCGCGCGGCGATGCGCATGGACGTCCTCCTGTTCAGTTCGGGCTCCTGTCGCAGGTCGGGCGACGCAGGCCGGCGGGCGTCGTAGCGAGTATCGCGCTGCGCGCCGATGCACAGGTTACCGACGCCCCGCATGGGCTGATATGCGTCGAGCCTCGGCCCGGATCTCCCCGGCCACCGCGGCGGCGCCCTGGCCGACGGCTCGACAGCCGACCGAGGCCTCGCCCCCTGCCCGGCGCGACCTCGGCCGCCACCTGGCCGGCCGACCAGCGGTGCCGGCACGACCTCGGCCGGCGGCTCGACGGGCGGCCGGGCGAAGCGGGCGGGCATGGTGTGATGTGGGGATGAGTACCTCCAGGCCGACCATCGACGACGTCGCCCGGGCCGCCGGCGTGTCGCGCGCGACCGTGTCCCGGGTGATCAACAACGAGCCGGGCGCGTCCGAGCTGCTGCGGGCCCGGGTGCGGGCGGCGGTGGTCAAGCTGGGGTACCTGCCGAATCAGACGGCCCGGGCGCTGGCCTCGGGGCGGCCGCGGGCGGTGGACGTGGTGGCCGTGACGTACACGCCCGGGCTCGGCTGGCTGGGCGTGCACCCCTACTACAGCCGCGTGCTCGCGGGGGTCATGTCGGTGCTGGAGGGGACCGACGTACACCTGCGGCTGCACGCCGTCGGGGTCGCCGGCGCCGCTGAGGCGCTCGACGCGATCGCGGCGCAGGCCACCGTCGGGGCGGTGCTGACCAATCTCGAGCCGGCGCAGGCCGCCCGGTTCCACCGCCGGTGCCGGCGGGCGGTCTCGGTGGTGGCCACCGCCGCGTCGGTACCGTCGGTCGAGGTGGACAACGCCGCCGGGGCGTACGCGGCGGTCGAGCACCTGCACCGCCTCGGCCGCCGGCGCATCGCCGCCATCCACGGGCCCGAGGCCAGCACCTGCGCCGCCGACCGCCGGGCCGGCTACGAGCGGGCCGTGCGCGACCTGGGCCTGCGCGACCTCGGCACCCCCGGCGGCGACTTCCTGCGCGAGCACGGCCGCGACACCGCCGCCCGGCTGCTGCGGGAGTACCCCGACCTGGACGCGCTCTTCGTGTCGTGCGACCTCATGGCCGCCGGGGCCGTGCAGGCGCTCACCGCCGCCGGGCGCGGCGTGCCCGGGGACGTCAGCATCATGGGCTTCGACGACAGCCTGGCCGCGGTCTGCGCCAACCCGCCGCTGAGCACCATGCGCGTGCCGGTGGAGGACATGGCGGCCGCCGCCACCCGGCTCCTGCTGGACGGCGACGTCGCGGCCGGCCACCGCGAGCTGTTCCCGGTCGCGCCGGTGCTGCGGCAGAGCACCGCCGCCTGACGCCCTGGCCGCGGCGGGCAACAGACGCCGCAACCGGCGGGCAACGGACGCCGCACGACCGGCCGCGGCGGCGCTTTACCTGAGAGCGCTCTCGGGCCTAGCGTCCCGGGCCATGTCCGAGCCGCTCCGCGCCGCCACCCGGGCCACGTACGTCGTGTTCGCCGCCTGTGGCTTCATGCTCGCCAGCTGGGTCGCCCGCATCCCGCAGCTGCGCGACCACCTCCACCTCGAACCGGCCCGGCTCGGCTGGGTGCTGCTCGGGGCGGCCGCCGGCTCGCTGGTGTCCCGGCCGTTCTCCGGGCCGGTGCTCGCCCGGCTCGGGCAGCGCCGCACGGTCCGCATCGCCGGGGTCGTCGCCGGCGCCGGGCTGTTCGTCACCGGGCTGGGCGGGGCGGGCGGGCTGTGGGTGCTGGTCGCCGGGCTGCTGGTCATCGGGTTCGCCTCCTCGGTGTGGGACGTGGCCATGAACGTCCAGGGGGCCGAGGTCGAGCGGCGCCTCGGGCGGTCGATCATGCCGCGGTTCCACGCCGCGTTCGCCGCCGGGACGGTCGCCGGCGCCGGGCTCGCCGCCGGCCTGGTCTCGCTGCGGGTGCCGGTGCCGGTCCACCTGTGCGTGGCCGCGGTGCTGGTCGCGGCGGCCGTGTACCTCGGTGCCCGCGGCTACCTGCCCGACGCCGATGCGGCTGCCACCCCGGGCGCCGCGCTACCGCCGGCCGCGCTGCGGGCCTGGCGGGAGCCGCGGACCATCCTCATCGGGCTGTTCGTGCTCACGTTCGCGTTCGGCGAGGGCGCCGCCGGTGACTGGATCGGGGTCGCGCTCATCGACGGCCACGGCGCGGCGGCGGCGGTCGGCAGCCTCGGGTACGCCCTCTACCTCGCCGCCACGACCGCCCTGCGCTGGTTCGGCGGCGGCCTGCTCGACCGGTTCGGCCGGGTCGCCGTGCTGCGCGCGCTGGGCCTGGTCACCATCGCCGGGCTGCTGCTGTTCGTCTTCGGCCCCAACCTGGCGGTGGCCCTGACCGGGGCGCTGCTGTGGGGCGTCGGCACGGCCTTCGGGTACCCGGTCGGCATGAGCGCCGGCGCCGACGACCCCCGCCATGCCGCCGCCCGGGTCACCGTCATCTCCACGCTGGGCAAGCTGGCCTCCTTCGCCGGGCCGCCGCTGATCGGGATGATCGGCGACCGGGTCACGGTGCTGCGGGCCCTGCTCGTCGTCGCCGCCCTGCAGGCCGTCGCCGTCCTGATCGCCGCGGCGACCCGACCGCAACGCCCCGAAGCAGCCGAAATGGCCAGCGCCGCATCAGGTCGTTGAAGCCCGGCGGGCCCGGACTCACGACCCGGGGCGGATCAGGCCGCTCTCGTACGCGAAGGCAACCGCCTGGACCCTGTCGCGCAACCCGAGCTTGGTGAGCATCCGCGACACGTAGGTCTTCACCGTCGCCTCGCCGAGGTAGAGCTCCGCGGCGATCTCGGCGTTGGACCGGCCGCGGGCGACCAGCCGCAGCACGTCGGCCTCCCGCTCGGTGAGGTCGGCCAGCCGGGCCGCGGCCCGCGGGTCGGCCAGCGCGGCGCTCGCGTAGGACTCGATGACCCGCAGCGTCACCGCCGGGTCGAGCAGCGCCTGGCCGGCCGCGACCGTGCGCACGGCGTGCACGAGCTGCTCCGGCGGGGCGACCTTGAGCAGGAAGCCGCTCACCCCGGCCCGCAGCGCCTGGCGGACCGCCTCGTCCTCGTCGAACGTGGTCAGGATGATCACCCGGGTGGCCGAGGACGCCAGGATCTGCCGGGCCGCGGCGATGCCGTCGGTGCGCGGCATCCGCACGTCGAGCAGGACCACGTCGGGCGCGGTGCGGCGGACCTCGGCGACGGCCCGCTCGCCGTCGCCGGCCTCGCCGACGACCTCGATGTCGGGCTGGTGGTCCAGCAGCATCCGCAGGCCGGCCCGGATCATCGCCTCGTCGTCGACGACCACGACCCGGATCATGCTGACCTTCCTTCGGGAACAAGCACCAGGACACGAACGCGGCAGGCCCGCCTCCGCCGCGCCGCGGCGGTCATGCGGCCACCGCCGCGAGCGGGAAGATCGCCTCCACCGTGTACCCGCCCGGCCGGGGTCCCGCCGAGAGCGTGCCGGAGCAGGCGGCCACCCGTTCCCGCATGCCGATCAGCCCGAATCCGCCGGGGGCCTCTCCCGCCGTACCGGTGCCGGCATCGTTGTCGACCGTCAGCGTCACGGCCCCGGGGTCGCGGCGCACCCGCACCGTCGTGCGGGCGGGCCCGGCGTGGCGCAGGACGTTCGTGAGGGCCTCCTGCAGCACGCGGTACGCCGAGATGTCCTGCGCCCGCGCAATGCCCTCGAGGTCGCCGTCGACGAGCAGCTCGACCGGCAGCCCCGCGGCCCGGACCTCGGCCACCAGGTCCCCCGCCCGGGCCAGCGACGGTGGCGGCGCCGGCGCCCCCGCGGCCGCCTCCCGCAGCAGCCCGACCAGCCCCCGCAGCTCCTGCACCGACTCACGGCCGAGCCGCTCGATGCCGGCCATCATCTCGGCCTGCGCCGTGCCCGCCGGCAGGGTGCTGCGCACGGCCCCGACCTGCAGCACCATCACGCTGATCGAGTGCGCGACGGCGTCGTGCATGTCGCGGGCGATGCGCTGGCGCTCCCGGGCGACGGCGGCGTGCTCGCGGGCCTCCCGCTCGGCGTCCAGCGCGGTGTTGAGCCGGGCGAGCAGCTCGGCGCGCTCGCGCAGCCGGCGGGCCAGCCGTCCGACGCCCCACGCGCCCCAGGCCATCAGCCCGAAGAACAGGTTCTCCCAGGCCTGGCTGCCCAGCCCGGACACGGTCGAGCCGGACGCCCGCCCGGCCACCCAGGTGCCGAGGCTGGCCAGCACCTGCACGGCGAGCGGGGCGAGCAGGGACGTGCGGGCCCGCGCGATCCGGTAGCCGGCCCAGCCGGGCGCGGCGAAGAACCCGAGCACCGCCGCACCGGTCGGCCCGTGCAGCCCGCCGAGGACCGCGACCGGGAACGCGAGCCCCACCACCGCCGCCCCGGCGACCGGCCGCCAGGCGGCGAGCAGCATCCCGCCGACCACGGCGGCCAGCGCCGCGGCGGGCGCGGCCGGGGCGGCGGAGAACTGCGCGTCGAGCAGGATCTCGGCGGCGCCGACCACGGCCAGGACGGCCGCGGCGCTGGCAGGGACGGTGAGTGCGGCGCGGGGCATGGCGGCGATCGTAGAGTGCCCCGGGTGCCGCCCGGGTCACCCACGCGACGGACAGCGTGACCGGTCCGCGTCCGCCGCGCGGCGGACGGGAGTCGAGACGCGCGCGGGCAGTGCCGCGCCCCTCCCCGGCCATAGCGTTCCTGGCATGACGAACACCAATTCCCCCGCCAAGCGGGTCATGTATATCGCCGCCGGTGTCGCCCTCGTCGTGGGCGCCGTGTCCTTCTTCGCGGGCCTCGCCACCTCGCCGCCGCAGGCGGACGAGAGCAAGGCCACCTACCTTCGCTCGCTCGCCGACGACCCGTTCACCACCCAGCTGTCCGCGCTGTTGCTGCACTACGGCAACCTGCTCATGGGGGCGGGCCTGCTGGCCGTGCCGCTGCTGGTCCGCGGCCGGCGGGGCGCGGTGCTGACCGCGGCCGGCGCGCTGCTGGGCGCGCTCGGGCTGCTGGAGATGTCCGGCGCGCTGCTGTCCGACTGGTTCCACATGGAGCTGGGCCGCAACCTCCCGGTCGAGCAGGCCGTGGCGATCTCCGACCAGGTGCTCGCCCACCCGGCGCAGCAGCTGGCGTTCACCCCGGGGCCGCTGGTCTCGCTCGCGCTGGTGCTCACCTTCGTCGGGCTGGCCCGGGCCGGGGTGGTCGGCTGGTGGACGGTGCCGGCCGTGGTGCTGGGGTATGCGGGGCTGCTGTTCATGCCGTACGACACCCCGGTCCTGCCGGCCGTGGGCACCCTGCCGATGCTGGCGGCGGTGGCCTTCGCCGGGCGCCGGGTGCTCGGCCGGGCCGCGGTGCCGGCGCTCGTTGCCTGACCGCTTCCCGACAATTCATCACCACCGGGGTATTCCCGATCAACCCTTACTTGATTTACAACGTTTTGCACGTCGAAGGTGAACTCCAGGCGGCCTGGCACTAATGTGAAGCCCTGTCCGCCCGGGGCGGACAGTGAGCACATCCGGGCTCAGGGGGGTTACGTTGGCACTGGTGGCATCGCGCCCCGAACACGTCCACCTGAACGGCCGGAAACTCGCGGTCGAGATCGCCGGGGACAGCGACGGCTTTCCGATCATCTTGATGCACGGCACCCCGGGCAGCCGCCGCGGGCCGAAGCCCCGGCCGATCGTGCTCTACCGCATGGGCGTGCAGCTGATCACCTACGACCGGCCCGGCTACGGCGAGTCGGACCGGCACGAGGGCCGCTCGGTGGCCGACGCCGCCGTCGACGTGCACGCGATCGCCCGGCACCTGCGCCTGGAGCGGCTGGCCGTGGTCGGCCGCTCCGGCGGGGGCCCGCACGCCCTGGCCTGCGGGGCGTCCGACCTGCTCCGGGACCTGGTCACCCGGATCGCGGTGCTGGTCACGCTCGCGCCGCCGGACGCGCCCGACCTCGACTGGCACGGCGGCATGAACGTGCAGAACCGCCGGGCCCACTCGGCCAGCGAGCAGATGCTCGTCGCCCTGCTCACCGCCCGGGCCGAGCGGGCCCGGACCAACCCGCAGAGCATCCTCGACCAGCTGGAGCCGGAGCTCACCGGCACGGACCACACGGTCGTGAGCGACATCGTGCTGGGCAACCTGCTGCGGGAGAGCTACGCCGAGGCGGTGCGGACCAGCCCGCACGGCTGGATCGACGACGGCCTGGCCTTCCACAAGGAATGGGGCTTCGACCCGGCCTCGATCAAGGTGCCGGTGAAGATCTGGCACGGCGACCAGGACGGCTTCTCCCCCACGTCCCACTCGCGCTGGCTGGCCACGAGAATCCCCGGCGCCGAGGCGCACATCGCAGCGGGCGTCGGCCATTTCACCGCGGTCGAGGTGCTGCCCGACATTCTGAGCTGGCTGACCGACCCCGTGCCGGTGCCGTGATCGGCACGCTCTGACCAGCGTCAATGTGATGTAAGGTGACATGACGGCACGTAGTGCTTATGCTACGACGACCAAAAGGCGCCGCCATCCAACCCGCAAACATCGAGTCTGGTGCGCGCCGCCTCCGGGGGGAGAGGACCGCAT
The DNA here is from genome assembly GCF_040682015.1 of Dactylosporangium sp. NPDC051485. Classification (NCBI taxonomy): domain Bacteria; kingdom Bacillati; phylum Actinomycetota; class Actinomycetes; order Micromonosporales; family Micromonosporaceae; genus Dactylosporangium; species Dactylosporangium sp. NPDC051485. Next base: position 10,558 of record NZ_JBFAZW010000026.1, on the reverse strand, counting down.
GACCAACGCTGCCCACACTTTCGCCGCCCTCGCCGAGATCGGCAACACCCCGATCGACCAACTGACCCCGGCCCAGACCCGCCCGATTGCCGAGTCACTGCTGGCCAAGCGCCGCCGGCGGCTGGACGTCAGCAAGTTCAACTCTGCCGGCGCGTAGCCCCACCCCGATCCCGCCCCGTCGCGTGTCCGCGCAGGCCGCCGCCATCACCGAGTTCGTGCTCAAGGTGCACAGCCGGTGCGACCTGCGCTGCGACCACTGCTACATCTACGTCCACCGGGACCGCACCTGGAAGGACCGGCCGCGGGCGATCAGCCCCGGCATCGCCCACCTCGCCGCCCAGCGCATCGCCGAGCACGCCCGCGACCACGGCCTGCACCGGGTCCGGGTCATCCTGCACGGCGGCGAGCCGCTGCTGCTCGGCGCCGAGCGGCTGCGGGCGCTGCTGAGCGACCTGCGCGCCACCGTGCGGCCGGCCGCCGAGATCGACCTCGTCCTGCAGTCCAACGGGATCCTGCTCGACGAGGAGCTGTGCCGGCTCTTCGTCGAGCACGGCGTCCTGGTCGGCATCTCGCTGGACGGTGACGCCGCCGCCAACGACCGGCACCGCCGCTTCCGCAACGGCGCGAGCAGCCACGCCGAGGTGCTGCGCGCCCTGGAGCTGCTGCGCCGACCCGAGTTCCGGCCCGCCTACGGCGGGCTGCTGTGCACCATCGACCTGGCCAACGACCCGATCGCGGTCTACGAGGCGCTGCTGGAGCAGCGGCCGCCGCGCATCGACCTGTTGCTGCCCCACGCGACCTGGGACGACCCGCCGCCCCGGCCCGGCGGCGCGGCCGCGCCGTACGCGGCCTGGCTGCTGGCCGTCTACCGGCGCTGGGTCGCCGACGGCCGGCCCGTGCCGATCCGGCTCTTCGACTCGCTGCGCTCGGCGGCCGCCGGCGGCCCCAGCCAGACCGAGGCGGTCGGGCTCGACGCGATCGGCCTGGCCACGATCGAGACCGACGGCGCCTGGGAGCAGGCCGACTCGCTCAAGACCGCCTTCCACGGCGCCGCGGCCACCGGCTTCCACGTGCGCACGCACTCCCTCGACGAGGTCGCCGCCCACCCCGGCGTCGCCGTCCAGCGGCAGGGCGCGGCCGCGCTGAGCGCGACGTGCCGCGACTGCGAGGTGCTCGCCCAGTGCGGCGGCGGGCTGCGGGCGCACCGCTACCGCACCGGCGGCGGCTTCGACAACCCGTCCGTCTACTGCGCCGACCTGAAGGAGCTGATCCTGTCGATGCGCCGCGAACCGGACACCGGCCGGCCCGCACCGATCGTGGCCCCCGCACCGGCGCTCGACGCGCTCCTGGACGACCTCGCCACCGGCGCCGGCTCGGCGGAGGCGGTACGCACCCTGCTCGACGCGCGCGCCGCGGTCGACCGCACGCTGCTGATCGACACCCTGGCCGAGGCCGACCTGCCCGAGCCGGCCGCCCGCGCCTGGGCGCTGCTGCGGCGCATCGACGCGACCGCGCCCGAGGCGGCCGTGCCGGTGTGGCGCCACCCCTGGCTGCGGGTGTGGACGATGCGCTACCTCGACGGCGTCGACAAGAGCGGCCCCGACTATCTCGCGCGGCTCGCCGGCGCGGCCGCGGTGCGGGCCGGCGTCGAGGCCGAGCTGCCGCTGCCCGTCCGCGACGGCCGGATCCACCTGCCCGGCCTCGGCATCGCGACCCTCGCCACCACGGCCGCGCTGGCCACCCTGACCGTCGAGGCGGGCCGCTGCACCCTGCGCGCGCCCGGCGCGGACCCGGTCGAGGTGCGCGACGGCGCCGGGCCCGGCTGGCGACCGGTCCTGCGGGCCGGCCCCGAGCAGTGGCCGGTCCTGCTCGACGACCTCGACGAGCAGCGCGACTGCCACGAGTGGCCCGCCGCCGACCGGCTCACCCCCGCCGCCGCGCTGGCCTGGGACGCCCGGCTGCGCGACGCGTGGGCGGTGCTGGGGCGGGAGGCGCCGGAGTACCGCCCGGCCCTGCGCTGGGGCGTGCACACCGTCGCCCCGCTGGCCGTCAACCCCGGCGGCGCCCGGCGCAGCGCCACCCACCGCGACGCCTTCGCCGCCATCGGGGTGGCCGCGACCGACGCCCCGGCGACCGCGATCCTGCTCGTCCACGAGCTGCAGCACGTCAAGCTGGGCGCGCTGCTGGACCTGTGCGACCTCGCCGACCCGGCGTACCTCGGCACGGTGCCCGTCGGCTGGCGGCCCGACCCGCGGCCGGTCGAGGCGGCCCTGCAGGGCATCTACGCCCACCTCGCCGTGGCCGACCTGTGGCGCCGCCGGCCCGGTGCGCCGGCCCGGGCGAGCTTCGAGGACTCCCGGCGCTGGGTCCTGGAGGCCATCGACGCGGTGACCGGGACCCGGGCGTTGAACGGCGAGGGGCAGCGCTTCGTCGCCGGCGTGCTGGCGACGGTGGACGGCTGGGCCGCGGCAGGGCCGTGAGGATCACCCGGACGGTCAATGTATTCCAGGTCCGGATCGTGCTGGTCTGGACCGTACCGTCTCGTCCGCGACGAACAGGAGGAGCAGTGCCGCAGCCCGAGCCGAAGCCGGACGAAGAGCCGGAGTCGGGCTCGGCCGAGGACCCCAGTGCCCCGCTGTTCTTCCTCAGCTACGCGCGGATGCGGCCGCTGAACCGGCCGGTCGAGTCGCTTCCCGACCCCAACCGCAACGTCCGGATGCTGTTCGGCCGGCTCTCGATGCACCTGAACAACCTGGTGTACCGCGAGACCGGCACCGACCCCGGCTTCATGGACGTCACCATGGCCGGCGGCGAGCGGTGGAGCCCGGTGCTCATGGAGGCGGTCGGCACCTGCCAGGTGTTCGTGGCCCTGCTGTCGCCGACCTACCTGCAGCGGCCCTGGTGCGCGCGCGAGTGGAACGCCTTCGCCGCCCGCACGGTGCGACCCCGCCCGGGCAGCGCCCACACGACCTCGATCGTGCCCGTGCTGTGGACCTCGACGCGCTCCTACCGGGTGCCGGAGTCCATCCAGGCCATCCAGCTGTTCGTGCCCGAACGGCTGCACCGGCCCCGGCTGACCCAGCGCTACCTGGAGGACGGGCTGTACGGGCTGCTGCTGGGCGCCAACCAGGACGAGATCGAGCTGGTCATCTTCCGGCTGGCCCAGCGCATCGCCGAGCTGCACTTCGCCAACCACGTCGAGCCGGGCATCGTGACCGACCCCGAGTCGCTGCCGACCACGATCAAGTAGGGACAGGAGGGACCATGCCGACCGACGAGGGGATGTACTTCTTCCTCAGCTACGCCCACCCGTCCCCGCTGCGCGGGTTCGAGATGCAGCCCGACGCCGAGGTGCTGAAGTTCTTCACCGACCTCTCCCGCCGGCTGCGGGCGGTGGCCGCGCTGCGCGAGGGGCAGCGGGTCGGGTTCCTCGACGCCGAGCTCGACCCGGGCGCCGACTGGGACCGGGCCCGCGGGCGGGCGCTGAGCGTCGCGCAGGTGTTCGTGCCGCTGTACTCCCCGACGTACTTCAACAGCCCCGGCACGCTGGGCGAGCTGCGCTGGTTCCGCGACCGGCTCGCGGTCCTGCCGCCCGAGGAGGCCCGGCCGCACGTCCTGCCCGTGCTGTGGGATCCGCTGCCGCCGCGCCCGGACAGCCCGCCGCGCACCGAGGACGCGCTCGCCATCGCGCCGGACTCGGCCGCCTACCGCGAGGACGGCATGCGCGTGCTGTCGGTCTTCCCGATGTACGAGAAGGAGTACGACGACGTCCTCGGCCGCATCGCGACGGCGATCAACCGCGTCGCACACGGCCACCGGCTGCCCCCGTCGCCGGCCCCGCCGCTCACGCCGGAGCCGATCCCGCCCGACGTCGCCCAGTTCGTGGTCGTGGTGGCCGCGCCGACCCGCGACGCACCACCGCCCGGGCGGGAGGACGCCGCATACGGGTGGGACGCCGCGCACTGGCGGCCCTTCGGCGCGGAGGGTCCGCTGCCGGCTGCGGACTACGCCGCCAGCATCGCGGAGCAGCTGCGCCTGGCCACCTACGTGACCGATCTCGACGGGGTGAACGACCTGCTCGACACCCGCCCGGCGATCGTGCTGATCGATCCGTGGGTCCTCGCCGCCGGCGGGGGCGAGGATGCGCTGAGCGGCGCGCTGCGGCGGCTGCCCAGCTGGGCGATCCCGGTCATCGTCGTGGACGCGCTCGGCCAGGACGACGCGCGGGCCGTCGCCCTGGCCGAGCGCGTCGAGGCTATGCTGCAGGCAATGGATCGGCCCCGGCCGAAGCAGCTGCACGGCCTGCAGGAGTTCCGGTCGGGCGTGCGGGACTTGATCAGCGAGGCCCGCCGGCGCTATTTCAAGGACGCCCCCGGCATTCCCTCCGGCCGGGCCCCGTCGCCCCGGCTGCGGCTCATGGCCGAGGACCGGCCGCCGGAACCGACCTTCTGAGCACCGCCCCGTCCTCCTGGGCACCGCCCACGCTCCAGGACCGAGCAGATGAGAGCGCGCCGATGACCGAAGACAGCAACGGCCGGGTGATCACGTTCTACTCGTTCAAGGGTGGGACCGGCCGGACCATGGCGCTGGCCAACGTCGCCTGGATCCTCGCCGAGCAGGGCAAGCACGTGCTGGTCGCCGACTGGGACCTGGAGTCGCCGGGCCTGCACCGGTTCTTCAGCCCGTTCATCGGCGCCGCCGAGGTCCAGCAGCAGCGCGGGGTCATCAACATGATCCGCGAGTTCGAGGACGCGGCCATCAACCCGCCCGGCACGCCCCGCGAGCCCGGCTGGGAGGCGTACTACGCCAGCACCCAGCGCTTCGCGTTCCCGATCGCCTACCCGTTCGCCGGCGGCGGCAGCATCAGCTTCCTCACCGCCGGCATGCAGAACCAGGACTACAAGGCCGGCGTGACCGGCCTGGACTGGGACACGTTCTACAACCGGCTCGGCGGCCAGGAGTTCCTCGACGCGCTGCGGGCCGACATGAAGCGCCGCTTCGACTACACGTTCATCGACAGCCGCACGGGCCTGAGCGACGTCGCCGACATCTGCACCATCCACCTGCCGGACGTCCTCGTCGACTGCTTCACCCTCAGCGAGCAGGGCATCGACGGCGCCGCCGACGTCGCCCGCAGCGTCGGGCAGAAGTACAAGCAGCGCGGCATCCGGGTGCTGCCGGTGCCGATGCGGGTCGACCCGGCCGAGAAGGACAAGGCCGACGCCGGGCGCCACCACGCGATGTCCAAGATGGAGGGACTGCCGGCCGGGCTCACCCCGGCCGAGCGGAGCCGGTACTGGCTGGACGTCGAGGTGCCCTACCTCGCCTACTACGCCTACGAGGAGACGCTGGCCACCTTCGGCGACGAGCAGGGCGCCAAGAACTCGCTGCTGACGGCGTACGAGAAGATCGCCGCCGCGGTCACCGAGGGCGAGGTGACCGAGATGCCACGCATCGACCCGGGGGTGCGCAGCATGTGGCGCGACCGGTTCCTGCGCAAGCGGGTCCCGCTCACCACCGAGGTGGTGGTCTACTACGCCGCGAAGGACCAGCTCTGGTACGAGTGGATCGAGCGGCTCTTCGGCGCGATCAACGTCACCGTCGTGGACGGCACGCGGATCGACAAGACGGCGCAGACCGGCCGGCCGCTGGCCATCGTCTCGGCCTCCTACCTCGCGGCCGGCCTGCCCCGGCCGATGGGGTCGCTCGCGGTCTTCGTCGACGACTCGACGCCACAGCCCGAGTTCCGTTCCGCCGTCTACCTCAAGGGCATGGGGCCGGCCGAGGCGGCCCGGCGGGTCATCGCCATGATCGGCGGGCCGGCCGACATCGACAGGGCGCCGGGCGCCCGCTACCCCGGCGAGGCCCCGGCCATCCAGCAGGCCCCGATCCGCAACCACCTCTTCACCGGCCGCGACGAGACCCTGCGCGCGGTGCGCTCGGCGCTGACCGGCCCCAGCTCCGGCCCGCCGGCGCTGGTGGCGCTGCACGGCTCCCCCGGCATCGGCAAGACCCAGGTGGCACTGGAGTACGTGCACCGCTTCGGGGCCGCCTACGAGCTCATCTGGTGGATCAGCGCCGAGCCGCGGATCCTCATCGACACCGCCGTCACCGACCTCGGCGACCTGCTGGAGCTGCCGCGCCCCGCCAACGTGACGCTGGGCACCCGGGCCGTGCGCGAGGCCCTGCGCCGCGGCGTGCCCTACGCCCGCTGGCTGCTCGTGTTCGACAACGTCGGGCAGTACGGCGACATCGAGCGGTTCCTGCCGGGCGGCCACGGCCACGTCCTGGTGACCACCCGCGACAAGAGCCTGACCGACGCGGCCACGACCATCGAGGTCGACACCTTCGCCCGGGCCGAGAGCGTGCAGCACCTGCGCCAGCGGGTGCCCGACATCTCGGCCCCGGACGCCAACGACCTCGCGCACGCCCTCGGCGACCTCCCGATCGCGATCGCCACCGGCGGCGCGGCGCTGGCCGAGCGCGGGACGCCGGTGGCGCAGTACCTCGAACAGCTCGCCGCCGGCGAGACCGAGATCCCCGTCCAGGCCGTGTACGACCTGTCGCTGGACGAGCTGCAGCACAACGATGCGGTCGCCTACCGGCTGCTGGAGGTCATGTCGGTCCTCGCCCCGGACATCGCGCTCGACCTCGTCCACCACAACGCGATGGTCGACCTGCTCCGCGCGAGCGACCCCGCCCGGCGCCGCCCCAGCGCGACCCGGACCGTGCAGAAGCTCAGCCGCCTGGCCCTGCTCAAGCTCGACCACGCCACCGGGCGCATCCAGGTCCACCGCATGCTCCAGGCCGCGATGCGCCTGCGGATGGGGGCCGAGCACCGGGAGGCGACCCAGCGGGCGGTGCTCGCGGTGCTCACCGCGGCCAAGCCTGAGAAGGACGTCGACGACCGCGACGCCTGGGACGGCTACCGCGTGCTGTGGCCGCACCTGGAGATCGGGTACGAGCAGGCCGAGGTCGCCGCCGGGACCCGGTCGCTGTTCGTCATGGCGCTCGCCTCCGACCAGCCGGCCGTGCTCGAGCTGCTGGTCGACCGCATCCGCTACGTGTGGGTGCGCGGCCCGGCCGACCAGTGCGACCACCTCGCCACCCGGATCGAGGACGCGTGGCGGGAGCGCCTGGCGACGACCAGGGACGCGGTCCTGCGCGACACCCTGCGCGTGTCGCTGCTGCGGGCCCAGTTCAACCACGCCAACGCGCTGCGCCAGCTGGGCCGCTTCCAGGAGGCCTTCGACCTGGACACCGCCACCCACGCCGAGCAGAGCAAGCTGCTCGGGGAGACCCACCTCGACACGCTCATGACGGCCGGCGGCCTCGCCGGCGACCTGCGCGCGCTCGGCCGGTACGACGAGGCCCTCAAGCGCGACCGGGCCACCCACGCGACGCTGTCGACGGAGTACGGCGACACCTACCGCCGCACCCTGGCCGCGCTGAACAACCTCGCCACGTCGCTGCGCCTGGCCGGGTACTACGCCGAGGCCCGCGCCCAGGACGAGTTCGCGCTGCAGCGGCGGGAGGTGGTCCTGGGCCGCCGCGCCTTCTACACCCTGTGGTCGCAGGCCCAGCTCGGCCGCGACCTGCGCGAGCTGGGCGACTACGAGCGCTCGGTCGCCATGCTCACCGACGCCTTCAACGGCTACAGCGAGGACCCGGGGCCCGACGCCGCCCAGACCCTCTCGACGCACGCCCACCTCGCCGTGTCGCTGCGCAGCCAGGGCCGGGCCGAGCTGGCCCAGACGAAGCTCGACGACTGCTACACCGCGCTGCTGCAGTACGGCGCCGACTACCCGGACACCCTCGCCTGCCAGCTGAGCCGGGCCACCAACCTGCTCTCCGTGGGCCGGCTGACCGAGGCGAAGAACGAGATGATCCGGGTCCTCGACGCCTACCGGCGCAACCTGACCGCGGCGCACCCCCACACCCTCGTGTGCGAGAACAACCTCTCCGCCATCGAGCGGGCCCTCGGCAACGTCCCGGCGGCCCTGGCGATGGCCGAGCGGGCCGTCGACGGGCTCGCCCTGGCCCTGCGCCCGGACCACCCGGTCCTGCTCGCCGCGCGGGCCAACCAGGCCCTGTACCTCTTCGAGGCGGACCGCGCCGACGAGGCCCGGCAGCTGGCCGACGAGGTGGCCGCCGCGCTCGTCGAGGTGCTCGGGGCCAAGCACCCGGACGCGCTGCGGGCGCTGGCCAACGCCCGGCTCATGCGCAGCGAGCGGGGCGCCGCCGACCCGGAAGTGCTCGCCGACCTGACCGCCGCGCTGGGCCCGGAGCACCCGGCGGTCCGGGCGCTGCAGGAGGGCCGGCTGCTGCACCGCGTGCTGGACCCGGGCCCGTTCTAACCGGTCCTACCGGCCGCCTGGGGGGCCCCCGGCGGCGGCCGCCGAGTCGTCGCCGACGACGTTGTGGCAGGGCGACCTGGGAACGCGCCTACGGCACAATCGGGGGCGTGCGTGCCCTCACTGCCCTGCTGGCCGCCGCGCTGCTGGCCGGCTGCGGCGCCGACCCCGATCCGGGCACGATCCGGATCCTGCCGCTCGGCGACTCGATCACCGACGGGTTCGGCGTGCCGGGGGCGTACCGCACCGAGCTGTACCGCCGCCTCACCGCCGCCGGGATGCGCGTCGACTTCGTCGGCTCCCGCCGCGGCGGCCCGCGGGACCTGCCCGACCGCGACCACGAGGGCCACCCCGGCCTGCGCATCGACGAGATCGACGCCGACGTCACGAAGTGGGTCAACGCCACCGACCCCCGGATCGTGCTGGTCCACCTCGGCACCAACGACGTGGTGCAGGACGCGCGGCTGGCCGAAGCGCCGCAGCGGCTGGGCCGGCTGATCGACCACATCGCCGCCACCGCGCCGGACGCCGACATCTACGTGGCCTCGCTCGTCCCGCTGGCCGACCCGGCGTGGCAGGCCCGGGCCGACGCCTTCAACGCCGCCCTGCCGGACCTGGTGGCGGCGAAGGGCCCGCGGGTCCACCTCGTCGACATGCGCGCGGCCCTGACCGTGGCCGACCTGGACGACGGCGTGCACCCGAGCGCCGCCGGCTACGCGAAGATGGCCGGGGCCTGGGCGGCGGCGCTCGGCCCGGGCGCTACCCGCTCAGGCCGGTAGGCGGTCCCGGAGCTCGGCGAGCTTGTCCAGCACCGGCCCCGGCCAGCCGGGGTCGGTGTCGCGGTGCTCCCGGGTCCGGATCACGGTCATGCCGACCGCGGCGGCCCCGGCCAGCTCACCGTCGGCGCCGTCGCCGACGAACACGCAGCCGGCCGGTTCGGTGCCCAGGCGCTCGGCCGCGGCCAGGTAGATCGCCGGGTCGGGCTTGGCCAGCCCGGCCTCGCACGAGAACACGGCGGCGTCGAAGCGGGCGGCGAGCGGCCCGTCCCGCCACGCCTGCGCGCTGTCCGAGGTGGCGTTGCTGACGAGGCCGAGGCGGTACCCGTCGGCCCGCAGCGCGTCGAGCGCCTCGAGCGTGCCGGGCGAGACGGCCCCGACGACGCGCCGCGCGAGCGCCCGCCGGTGCTCCGCGGCCCGCGCCACCTGCTCGTCGCTCGGCGTCGTGCCCAGCCGCCCGGCGAGAATCCGCACGGTCTCCTCGACGTCCCAGCGCACGAGCCGCTCGGGCCAGCTGTCGCGGTAGGCGGCCACGAACGCCCGGGGCGCCACCCCGACCATGACCGCCATCTCCTCCACCACCCGCTCCCGCGCCTCATCGGCCCCGTGCACGAGGGTGTGGAACAGGTCGAAGACCACCGTCCGAACCATGATCGGCATGCTATCGCGTAGAAGTGCCGGCCCTGATCCAGCGAGAACCGGCGGATCGAGCGCGCCGCCCCCACAAACCCCTGGACAGCTGTATCAACACCGTTGCGTGAGGCGTCGAGTGGATCGGGTCAAGCGCTTGATGCTGCGCAGCGGGCGAGCCGACGTGGCCCTGCTGCACCATCCGCTGCCCGCTCCCCCAGCGAGAACGCGAACTGCACCGGCAGCGCGTCCGGCTCCGACTCGTACGCGGCCAGGATCCATGGCAGCAGGCCTCCGCCGCGCTCGGCGTACCGCCGCCGACACCGCATCCAGCGCCACGCGCGCGTCGCCGAGCAGCACCTCACCCGCCGCGGTGAGCCGGTTGCCGCGGCTCGTGCGCTCCAACAGCGCGACACCCACGCGGTGCTCCAGCTGCCGGATCGCGCGCGACAGCGGCGGCTGCGGCGACGCCGCCTCCAGCGGCATGATCACGTGCACTGTCATGGCCGAGATGCAGGGACATAGCCCCCCGGATGCGTCGACGACAGCATGGCCAGACGGCGAGTTCACCGGTCAACTGACACGAGGTAGCGCCGCAATCAGCGCGTCGAACACCGCGGGGTCGTACCGGTCCGCCCGTGCCGCAGGCAGTACGGCGGGAAGTCCGTCCGACGGCAGTCCCCAGCGTACCCGGCCGGGTGCGGCTAGGGCCTATCTGACGGATCTTGAAACGGGTACTGTGTGGCGTGGCCTGTGATCTGTCCGATGTGGAATGGGAACGGCTCGCGCCGCTGCTGC